>NZ_JABXEO010000025.1:0-90011 GCF_013372585.1 Myxococcus sp. AM010 | reverse complement strand
GCGGGGCGGAGGCGGCGCGCAGGGCCTCGGCCACCGCGTCCGGCAGGCGGCCTGGCCCGGTGACGGTGGCCACGCGCGTGGCGGCCTCCTCGGGCGTCAGCGTGCGCAGCGGGTCGGAGGTGGCCAGCGATTCGTGCAGGTGCTGCAGGGCGCGCAGCTCCGGGACGCGGGTGATGACGTCCGCGAAGCTGAAGGCGCGCAGCCGGTCGAAGGACAGCTCGACGGTGCGCGTGTCACCTGCTCCCAGCCGGTCGGCCACGGTGACGCGGAGCCCGCTGGCGGCGCGCGTGAGCTCATCGCCGAAGGTGTTCACCGTGAGCGGGAAGCGCCGGCCCGAGGGGGACGGGGAGAAGGCACCCACCACCAGCCAGCGCACGCGCGCGCTCTCGGCACTGCTTCCGTTCTGGCTCATGTCCCGCATCCCCTCCACGACGAGAAGGCCGCTACGTTAGCGCGCCAGGGTGGGAGCGCGGACTGGTGACTGCGACCACCGCCCCTCTGACGGCAGTCACCAGGAGGCAGGCGCCCACGGGGCGCGGGCACGCCGGGGGCATACGTAAAATCAATGGCTTGGCGGACGGATGGGGACGCCCGGTGGTTGGCACACCTGCTGCTACTGGTGCGTGGGTCGCCTACAGAAGCCCTCCCACCTCTCCCAGAAGGAACTTCCCCATGCGCCTCTCTCCGCTCAGCGGCTCCGCCTCTTCCGCCGTCCGCTCCCCGGCCCAGGATGTCTCCGGCTCCCTGCCTTCCGCGTCGCTGTCGGGGGCCTCGGCCCAGAAGCCGGCGCTGGGGCGGCTTGGGATGCAGCAGGATGGCTTCGACATGGGCGGCGGCAAGGCCCAGTCCCTGGGCAAGCTGCTGGAGGGGGCCATGGCCATCATCAGCACGCTCACCCAGCTCCAGCAGGCCATGCAGGGCGGCGCGGCCGGTGGCGCGCAGGGCGCCGCGTGCGGCCAGGGCGGCGCGGGCGCGAAGGGCGCGTCGGGGGCTTCCCCGTCGCAGTGCTTCTCGGACAGCTCGTTCTCTCCCGCGTCGGCCTGCGGCAACCGTCCTCCCGTGGAGCTGAACCCCGGCGCGCAGGGCCCGTCTCCGTTCATGAGTGATCCGGTGGATGGCCTCACGTCGGCGCCGCCGGCGGGTGGCTCCGCGCCCGCGCCGGTGGGTGGGCCCGCGCCTGCGGGTGGCTCCGCGCCGGTGGGCGGAAACGGTGCGGCGCCCGCGATGAGCAGCACCGGAGCGACGCCTTCGGCACCGTCAGTGGGCGCGAGCAAGGGCGCCGGCGGCGCGAGCCTGGGGGGTAACCTGCCTCCCGCGCTGGAGAAGCTGCGCCCGGCGCTCGAGTCCGCGGCGGCCAAGACGGGCGTGCCGGTGGAGATGCTGGCCGCGCAGGTGTGGGCCGAGTCCCGCGGTGACGTGGCCGCCACGTCCACCAACGGTGGCAACGGCCTGACGGACACCGGGCTGATGCAGGTGAACCCCA
This sequence comes from Myxococcus sp. AM010, assembly GCF_013372585.1. Classification (NCBI taxonomy): domain Bacteria; kingdom Pseudomonadati; phylum Myxococcota; class Myxococcia; order Myxococcales; family Myxococcaceae; genus Myxococcus; species Myxococcus sp. AM010. Next base: position 88,528 of record NZ_JABXEO010000025.1, on the reverse strand, counting down.
ACACCTACAAGGAGCTGCAGAGCAAGCACCCCGAGCTGCAGGGCAAGAGCCTCTCCGACCCGGAGACGAACATCCTCGCGGGCGCCTGCTACATGAAGGACATGAAGGAGCAGTTCGGGAGCTGGGACCTGGCCCTGCGCGCGTACAACTCCGGTCCGAACGGCGTGGACAAGAGCAACCCCCACGCGATTCCCGCGGGCACGGGTGACGCCAAGTACGTGCAGAAGGTGAATCAGTTCGCCAGCACCCTGGCGTCGGGCCAGGGCGCGCTGCCGGCGTAGCGGACGCTGGCAGCGGAGGACGACGGCGAGAAGCTCAGGAGGACTCGCGGCCGAAGCTGCCGCGAGCCCGGGAGCCGCCGCCGTCGGTGTTGCCCAGCGCGTCGGTGTGGAGGGCGCTCTTCTCCACCAGCGTGCCCTCGTCCATGGCGGTCTGCGGATCGCCGACGATGAGCATGCCGCCACCCTGGTGCAGCTCCCACGCGGAGCCCACGGAGTCGGCGATCTGCTGGCCGGACACGGTGTACTTGGAGCCCGTGTTCGTGTCCTTCACCTGGTAGTTGCCCTTGTCGTCCATGCCGTCGACGACGACCCAGTGCGAGCCACCGGCGACCTTGGAGTCCACGCCCGTGGCGAGCCGGTTGGTGTCCAACTGGACGACGGCCTTCTGTCCGCGGGCCAGCGCCTCGTTCACCGACGGCATGTCGAAGTTCGAGGTGCCCTTCTTCACCTCCAGGCCCTCGTGCGCGAACATCTTCGCCAGCTCCTCCGGGGTCGTCCCGTCCCCATCGGTGAAGCGCGACTCCAGCGAGTCCATCTTCTGCGCCGCCGCCACGGCGTCCTTGCCCGCCGTGGGCGACAGCAGGGTGGCCACCGCGGCGCCGCAGTTGGCGTCCTTGGTCTGCTTGACGACCTCCGAGGACGCGTCCGCGGCCTCGAAGCTGTCGGTGAAGTACTGGGCCACCACGTCGGGGACGGGCGGCGGCTGGGGGGCCTGGGCCGGCTCGGACGCGGCGGGCTGCTGCACGCTCTGCTGCGGCCGGGCCTCCGAGAGCCTCGCGATGGTCTGGAAGAGGTTCACTCGCATGGGCGGTCTTCCCTGGGGGCTGGGCGGAGCCCACATGGCTCCAATCCGAGGTTATCTCCAAAGTCTGGAGAAAGTTGTTTCCGCGCCGCTCAGAGGCCGCTGCTCGGTTCAATACCGTGCTTTTTCAGGAGCTTGCGGAGGTAGACGCGGTCGATGTCGGCCTCGCGGGAGGCGCGGGAGATGTTGCCCTCGCAGCGCTCCAGGAGGTTGCGGAGGTAGTCGCGCTCGAAGCCCTCCACGAGCCGCTCCTTGGCCTCCTTGAAGGGCAGGTCCAGGTCGGCCGCGCCGGGGCCTCGCTCGGGGTCGGCGGACTCCAGGTCCGGGAGGGCCTCTTCGCCCAGGTTCACCACCTGCTCCACCACGTTGCGCAGCTCGCGCACGTTGCCGGGCCAGGGGTACTGGGTGAGCAGCGCGCGCGTCTGGTCCGACAGGGCGCTGGGCGGGCGGCCCGTCTGCTCGAGCATGGTGTCGATGAGCAGGGGGATGTCCTCGGGGCGCTCGCGCAGGGAGGGCATCGTCACGCGGAGCACGGCGAGCCGGTGGAAGAGGTCGCGGCGGAACTTCCCCTGCCGCACGGCGTCCTCCAGGTCCCGGTGGGTGGCCGTCACGATGCGCATGTTGACGGTGACGTAGTCGTTGGCGCCCACGCGCTTCACCTGGCGGCGCTCCAGCACGCGCAGCAGGCGGGGCTGGAGCTCCAGCGGCAGCTCGCCGACCTCGTCCAGGAAGACGGTGCCGTTGTGGGCGCGCTCGAAGGCGCCGGCCCGGTCGCTCTGGGCGTTGGTGAAGGCGCCCTTCACGTGGCCGAACAGCTCGGACTCGATGAGCGAGGGCGCCACGCCCGCCAGGTCCACGATGACGAAGGGCCCGCTGGCGCGGCGGCTGGCCTGGTGGATGGCCTCGGCGCACAGGTCCTTGCCGGTGCCCGTCTCGCCCTGGATGAGGACGTCCGCGCCGCCCGGGGACATGCGCTCCAGCAGGGTGAACACCTCGCGCATCCGGCGGCTGTTGCCCACCAGCGCGCCGAAGCGGTCGCGGTTGGAGAGCAGCAGCGTGCGCTTCGCCGTCTCCTCCGGCACCAGCTTCAGCTCGGTGGTGCCCAGGGTGATGACGGTGCCCGGGTGCAGCTCCAGCTCGGTGAAGCGGCGGCCGTCGCACGAGGAGCCGTTGCGCGAGCCCAGGTCGGTGGCCACCACGTGCTCGTCGTGGACCGTCAGCTTGAGGTGCTCGCGGGAAATCGTCTTGTCGGTGAGGACGATGTCGCACGTGGGGGCCTTGCCCAGCACGTACTCGGGCTTGGTGAGCGCGTGGCTCTGGCCGGACTCGGGGCCGGACAGCACCATCAACTTCAGCCGGACCCGGCCTTGCCGCGCGCGGCTCAGCGTCAGCGTCGGGTCCAGCGCGGGTTCCTCTTCGTTCGACGGGGCCACGGGAGCGGGACGCTAACACGGCCGGGGCGGCCCGCCACCCGTTGGGTCCGTGACGGCCTCACCGCCGGGGCTTGCGACCCGCGGGCCGGGGGGCCGGCTCGGGCGGCAGCGTCGACAGCCAGGCGTCCACGTCCGCCACCCGCGCCTCCAGGCCGGCCTCGGTGAAGCGCGCACGGGCCTGGGCCGCCTCCCCGCGGGCCGCCGGGGGCTGCTGCGTCTGCCACAGGGCGCGCGCCAGGGCGAAGCCGGACTCGGCCAGCACGTCGGGCGGGGCCGACGCGAAGGAGACGGCCTGCCGCAGCGGCGCCACCGACTCGGTCGCCTTGCCCAGCTCCAGCAGGGCCTGGCCCACGCCGTCATAGGAGTAATGGAGCCGCTCGTCGTCCGCGGGCAGCGCCGCGCGCTTGATGAAGAGCGCCTCTTCGTAGGCCTTCAGCGCCTCGTCGTAGCGCTTCAGCGCGTGCAGACACATTCCCACCTCGTCCAGGGCCTCCGCGTACAGGACGCTCGTCTCGCCCCGCGTGGCCTTGCGGACCTGGGCCGCCGCCTGGGCGTGCTTCAGGGCCTTGGCGTCCTGCTTCAGCTCGCGCAGCGTCAAGGACAGCATGCCGTGGCGCTGGGCCATGTCCGGGTGCCAGGGGCCCACCGCGGCCTCCGTCAGCACCAGCGCCTCCTCCAGCAGCTCCGCCGCCTTCTCGGGCTGCCCCAGGTCCAGCATCACGCCGCCCAGCAGGAAGGTGGTCCTCGCGCGCTTGGGGTGGCCCAGGGGCAGGGCGCGGGCCTGGAGCGCCTTGGCCTGCTCCAGCAGCGCGCGCGCGTCCTCGAAGCGCTCCTGCGACACCGCGAGGTTGGCCTGGTTCATCCGCACGTCGGCCTCCAGCACGGGCTCGCCGCCCAGGCGCTGGAGGGTGGCGTGGGCCAGCTCGCCCCAGTCCGAGGCCTGGGTGAAGTGCCGCTGTCCGTCCTCCACGTAGAGCAGCTTGTTGAGGATGGCGACCTTCAGCCGGTCCGCCCGTCCCGCCTCGGCGTCGCGCGCGGCGTGGAAGAGCTGCTTCGAGGCCTCGGGGGACTGGCCGGTCTGCTCCTGGAGCCAGCCCAGGTGGAAGCGCAGCTCGGCCGTGAGCGGCAGGTGGCCGGTGGCCAGCACCGGCGCCTCCAGCGCGCGCGCCACCTCCAGGGCTACCGGGTAGCGGCCCGCGTCCACCAGCGCCTTCACGTTCGCGACCTGTCCCTCCAGCTTCTCGATGTCGGCGCGCTTGCCCGCGTCCGAGGGCAGCCGCTGCTGTTCGGCCAGGGACTCCTCGTCCTCGCACTCGTGCAGCGAGGGCAGGGCGTGCACCGCGTCCACCGACTTCTCCACCAGCGCCGCGTCCGCGGTGGACAGGAGCGCCACCGTGGCGCGCACGTCCTTGTGCCGCCGCGCCAGGCACACCGTCCGCCGCGTCAGCAGCTCTTCTGTCTGTACGCCGTGGACGTGGGTGGCCTCGCAGGCCTCGGTGCTCTGCTGCTTCCACGCGCTCGCGTAGCCGTCCAGCACCTGGGAGACCTTGCCCGCCAGCTCCTGCGCGAAGGGCTTGCCGGTGGCGAGGAAGGCCGCCTCCACCTGCTGCTTCGCCGCCGGGCTCCAGACGTCATCCATGCGCGCGCCCGCGGCGGCGCAGACCTGCGACTGCTGGTAGAGGACGCCGCCCACCAGGGCCACGCCGGCGGCCACGGTGCTGGCGCCCGCCACCCAGCGTCGGCGCTTCGTGAGGCGGTGCTCCTGCGACAGGGCGCCCAGCAGCTCCGTCATGGACGCGAAGCGCGTGGCCGGGTCCAGCGACAGGCCTCGCATCATCGCCTGCTTCACCCAGGCGGGGACCTTCACGTCGCGCGGCGGCTCCTGGATGAGGACGGGCGGCGGCGGGGGCTTGGGGGGCGTGCGCTCCAGGGGCGCCGTCGCGTGCAGCGGCTCGGTGGCCTCGGCCTCGGGCTGCGCCTGGGGCCTGCGCGAGGAGGCATACGCCTCCATCTTCGCGGGCTCGAAGGGCCGCTGACGGTAGAGCGCCCAGTACAGCGCGACGCAGAAGCTGAACTGGTCCGAGCGCGGGTCCAGGTCATCCCCGCGGAACTGCTCCGGGGACATATAGCTGGGCGTGCCGATGATGAGGCCCGCCTCCGTGAGGGGGGTGTCCAGCATGCGCCGCTCGGAGGGCACGCGGGACTCCGAGTCCTCGGAGAGGTGCTCCTCCACGGGGAGCGTGCCCACCGGCCGCGCCAGGCCGAAGTCGGTGACGAAGACGCGGCCCGCGCGGCTCACCAGCACGTTGGCGGGCTTGAAGTCGCGGTGCACCAGCCCGGCCTCGTGCGCGGCCTGGAGGCCCCGGCCCGCGGAGAGGAAGGCCTCCAGCACCTCGCGCCAGGAGCGCTGCCCCTCCTTCACCCACGAGGCCAGGGTGCCGCCGTCCACCAGCTCCATGGCCAGGAAGACGCGGTCACCCCACACGTCCACGTCGAAGATGGGGATGACGTTGGGATGCGAGACGCGCGCCATGGCCTGCGCCTCGCGCAGCAGCCGCGCCCGGGCCTCCTCCGAGTCCGTGCTGCTGTCCGCGTGCAGCAGCTTGAGCGCCACCTTGCGGTCCAGGTCCGGGTCATAGGCCGCGTACACCACGCCCATGCCACCCTGGCCCAGGCGCTTGAGGAGGAAGTAGCGCCCCACCTGAGGCACGGGGGGCGCGTCCTCGCGCCGCGACCCAGGGCCGGTGCCGAAGGCGTCGTCCTCGCGCTTGCCCGTGCCCGCGCGTCCTCTGCCGCTGTCTCTCATGCTCATGGCCGATGCACCCGGCCCGCGACTCTAGCCGCGAATAACCGTGAGGCCCATGTTCCAGGCCGCTTGGATGGTTGCCTATGCACCAGGCCGGTGTCGGCCGCCGCCGACGGGTGGGGCCTGCCCGCTGCGCCCCTCAGGATGCTTCAGAGAACAGGAGGGTCGTTTGCGCGGACTACACCTGCGTGAACTTCACGCCGGTGGCCTTCGCACGCTCCAAGGCCTGCTGGATGTCCTTGGAGACGATGAGGGCGATGGACCAGCCCCAGGTGCGGAACACCTGGGCGGGGTCAACGCGCATGCCGTAGACATCCCGGTACTGTCCCACCTTCTCGGGCCGCCCATCCTCCGGGTGCCAGTGGAGCACCTCTTCCGATGCCGCGTCGTCAATGCAGCGGATGAGCCTCGTGGCCACCAGGATGAAGTACGAGTCCAGGTGGCCTCGGATGTCCACGGGGAGGAGCTGCACGTCCTCGGGGGCCAGCTCCATGAAGATGTTGGCCACGCTGGCGCTGACCACGGGAGTGCTGAAACCCGCGAGAGAAAAATCGAGGGCCTTGCCTGGCTCCTCGATGGGAACCGTGAAGCGCTGGCTCACCGCCACCGGATGGCCCTCTCGGAACATCCAAGGGTCGTCTACTTCGTGACCTTGCGCATCTTGGGGGTGGCCCAGCTCCCAACGGCCAGGAAGGGAGACGTTGTCGGCGAGCTGGAAATACCTCTTTGCCATCATGGCGCCTCGGTATCACCTGGCTCGAGTGAGGAGCTTGTTCAAGCCGGAGCCCGGGGCGGCGGCTTCCTTGGCGAGTTCCCCATCCCGGCCTTCTTGAAGATTCTCTTGAACCGGGGCGTCCAGGGCCCGCCGCGCACGGTGGAGACACTGTTCTTGTTCGTCGCGAAGTGGTGGTCCTTGGTGCTGCTACTCCGCATACCTCGGGCAGCCATGGTGACCAAGTTGGGTGCCAGTGCGATGGGGAAGTCCTCGATAGTCATTGCCACCGACTGAACGCTCACGATGCTCACGTATTGGTGACCCGCCCGTGTCTCCACCGCGAGCGCAGCCTCGCCGAGCGGGGCAGCCTCAGATTTTTCGCCGCCATGCCTGCAGTGAAGCCTCTGCGCTTAGCCTTCTTCACCACCTCGGCCTCCATGACACGAGCCTCTTCCACCATTGGCTTCATCGTTCCTGCCTGGGTCGCCCTGCACACTAAACTACCGGGTACGAACTGTCTCACTCACGTTGGCAGAGAGGGCCCTCGCCAACATGCGAGAGGAGTGGCTCTGCCCCCTCATGGAGAAGTTCGCCGAAATCATTCGCGAGCAGGCTGTCTTCCGCGAAGCATTCGGTTTCATTTGATTCGCATGAGGGGACGGCTCAGATGACGAGGACGATCTCGCCATCAGAGAAGTTTCTCATGAATCCGTGCTGCGCGGGACACCTTACCAGCTCGGTGGCGCAGCGGAGCCGGCGGACTACGAGGCGTGCTCACGAAGGATTGGGCATAATGCACGGATTATTGGCCACTGCTCTTCTTCGAAGAGCTCGAAAAGCCGTGCCTTAGCCTCTTCGCGGTGCTCAGGTGTTTTGGACCAGTACTCCTGGGGCTTCCTTTCAAGGTAGTACTGGGGCTACAGCTTAGCGGTATTGTCGAGTCGCTGGAGGGTCGGGACTAGGTTCTTGTGGAGTTGCCCCTTCAAGTCGGGCGGCTAGGGAGTGAGAGTTGGGAGTACGGAGCTCGCGGGGTGACTTCATCTTCAGCCTGCGTGCACGCACCTGCTTCGCGGTTACCTTTGGGCTGGCAATTCATGGAAGGTGATACCGTCGAGCTTCTGCCGCCGCACAGCCTCCAGGAATCGCTCGGTGCCAATGACCATGGTTGCGAAGTCGCCGACGCGGAACAGGTCAACTCCCGAGGGGAGCGCGGCGGCATCCAGGATGGGCGCTTCCGGGCGCGTGAAGCCATGCCGACCACACGTCCCGCACGGAGGTGGTACCTCGGGGGGAATGCAGTCGGGATGCAGGCGGCCACGCGGTTCTATCTGGAGCTCCAGGAACGTGGGCGGAGTCTTCTGGCGGAACGTCAGCTCCGTCCGGCAACCCACCAGTCCTTCCACTCCATCTGCCTGAAGGCGCGACAGCACGTCGGGGTGGACCAACAGCAGCAGTTGCTCGACCCAGGCGACGGGGCCGAAACGTCCCGTGGCCTTGCCCGTCAATGGGCCGAAGCCTGTCCCAGGAGGGAGCGTTGCATGTGGAGGCACCAGGGAGCGCACCAGCTCCCGGAGGCGTGCGAATTCGGAGAAGGGCTCGGGGCGGGGCCGCTCGAACAGTGCTCGCTCTGGGAGATGTGACAGGTCGACGCAGGGGTACTCGTGCCCCACGTCACTCCAGGTGGCGCCGCAGGTAGGGCAGTGCACTCCAGGGAGGCTCCATTTGTGCCATGCATCAATGGAGCCTCCCTGTTTCGTTGTGGCCGTCGCGGCCTCACCCAGCCAGAAGAACCGTGTCATTGGGGAGTCGAAGTCCTCATGTTCCAGGACGGGAGTAGTACGGTTGAAGGGGGCCGCCCAGAAGTTGGAAGCGATAGATGAGGGCCCCTGCGTGTCGATAGATTTCCTCGGGCGTGGCTCTGGGATTGGCCAGCATGAAATCGCGCCACGCCTGATTCCAGGCGCCACCCCGCCCATCGCCGCCGTGAATCCTCCGGTGGAGGTCGCGGGGAATCGGGAGGGTATAGTTGTGAATCTTGACGCCCTGCCGCTCGAACCACCTCGCGAGCAGTTCGGCCTGCGGGAAGATGTGGTGCTTCTCGAAGCGGCCTGCTGGGAGCTGGTGTGAGGGCGGAACTGCGCGCTCACGAACCCCATTCCAGTTCGGGAAGACCATAACGGGGGCCGCGCCGTTCGAGTTTTTCGTGTCGCGTCCCCAGTTCCGGCGGGGCCCGCTTCCTGGCGCGGCGGCGACTGGAGGGCGTGCGGGAGGGAAGCGCACCGGCTGGACTTCAGGAGCAACGTCTTCGCAGAGGTAGAGCCCGCATACGTCAAGGGTGCACTGGACTGCGACACATGGCGCATCGGCGGAGGGGCGACACACCTCCTGGTCTTCGCTCGGTCCCCTTCGGCGCTCATCATGTGCAACGGTCGAACAGCCCAACAGGGCCACGGCCAGCAGGAGCCAGAGCGCATGGGAGGGTCGCACGGTCATGGAATCGTAATCGATGGAAGGCCCGGGCGTGCACTACCCCTGCTCCGCGGTTACCTTCACGCCGCCATGTCCCTTCGCAAAGATTACATCGAGCGGCTCATCGAGGAGTTCGCCGCCGCGCTGGCCCGCATCATCAAGGCGGGCCGGGAGAAGAAGCTCGCGGACGCCCAGCGCCTCATCCAGGAGACGGCGCTGTCCACGTTGGGCATGGAGTACGCCGCGCTGTTGATGGCGGACCCGGCGTCCACCGCGCGGCTGCTGGGCGCCCCTCCGCGCGTGAAGGTGCTCGCGCGCCTGGTCGCCGAGGACGGGACGTTGCTCGCCACCCAGGGCGACGCCGCCACGGCGGCTTCCCGCTTCCACTACGCGCTCGCGTTGTACGAAGAAGTCCAGGCCGCGGGCCTCACGCTGGACGCGGACGACACGGCCACCATCACCCGGCTGCGCGGCCTGCTGGCGGCGTCTGACTCCCGCTGAACGCAATCCCTGTCACTCGTCCGAGGGATGGGTCCGCTACCTGACAGAGTGAGCACCTGGATGTCTTCCATTGGGCGTGTCCGAAGGCACCCTCGGGGACCCCTGGGTTGCATGACAGCCCATTCCCCCGGTTACGATGGCAGGCCATTTCTTCACGCCAGACACCTGGGGGGTGTGCGTGTCCTTCATCCAGCTTCCGCGGAGCGTTGTCTCGTGCCGTAACCTCGTTGGAGGAAGCTGGCAGGTGCCGCCCGGTGCGGCGCAGCTCGATGTCCGGAGCCCCTACACGGGCACCGTCATTGGCAGGGTTCCCCTCACGCCCGCCTCGGGGGTCTCCCAGGCGGTGGAGGCCGCGAAGGCGGCGGCGGCGTCCTGGAAGGACACCCCGCTGCGGGAGCGCACGCAGTTCCTGTATCGCTTCCGCCAGCTCCTCGAGCGGGATTTGGACGCCCTGGCCCAGCTCGCCGCCAGCGAGGCGGGGAAGACGGTGGCCGAGGCCCGCGCGGGCCTGCTCAAGGGCATGGAGGTCTGCGACTTCGCGCTGTCCCTCCAGCACCTCGACACGGGCGCGCACCTGGAGGTCAGCCGCGGCGTCTCGTGTGAGTACCGCCGCGAGCCGCTGGGCGTGGTCGCCGGCATCACACCGTTCAACTTCCCGGCCATGGTGCCGATGTGGATGTTCCCCATCGCCGTCACGCTGGGCAACGCCTTCATCCTCAAGCCTTCGGAGAAGGTGCCCCTGACGGCGTGCGCGCTGGGCGAGCTCATGTGTGAGGCGGGCTACCCCGCGGGCGTCTTCTCCGTCGTGCACGGCGGCAGGGAGGCGGTGGACGCGCTGGTGGCGCATCCAGACGTCCAGGCGGTGGGCTTCGTCGGCTCGTCCGCGGTGGCGCGCCACCTGTATACGGAGGGCTGCAAGCGTGGCAAGCGCGTGCTGGCGCTGGGCAGCGCCAAGAATCACCTCATCGTCGTGCCGGACGCGGACCCGGAGCTGACGCCGCAGGCGGTGGTGGACTCGTTCACCGGCTGCGCGGGCCAGCGCTGCATGGCGGCCAGCGTGCTGCTCGCGGTGGGCGACGTGGAGTCCATCCTCCAGGAGGTCCTCCGCCGCGCGGCGAAGCTGGAGCTGGGGCCCGGCATGGGCGCGCTCATCGACCGCGGTTCATTGGACCGCCTGGAGACGGCCCTCGCCCGCGCGGAGGCCGAGGGCGCGCGGGTGGTGCTGGACGGCCGTGGCCGCAAGCCGCAGGGCGAGCCGTGGGCCGGTGGCAACTGGCTGGGCCCCACGCTGCTGGACGGCGTGCGTCCGGAGATGGAGGCGGCGCGGCGCGAGCTGTTCGGCCCGGTGCTCTCCATCGTCCGGGTGCCCACGCTGTCCGCGGCGCTGGCGGTGGAGAACGCGTCGCCCTACGGCAACGCGGCGTCCATCTTCACCACCAACGGTGGGGTGGCGCAGACGGTGGTGGAGGGCGTGCGCGCCGGCATGGTGGGCGTCAACGTGGGCGTCCCCGTTCCGCGTGAGCCGTTCTCCTTCGGCGGCACGGGGGATTCGCGCTTCGGGCACGGGGACATCACCGGGCCGTCCAGCCTCGACTTCTGGACGCAGGTGAAGAAGGTCACCCGCAAGTGGTCGGCCCGGACCGACGGCTCGTGGATGAGCTGAAGCGCGCCCCACGCCGCGAAGCACCGCCCCCCACACCCCGACTCTGCTCCCGCGCCCGCAAGGAGGGCGCTCCCATGGCCGAGAAAAAGAACCCCAACCACATCCGCCTCACCTCCCACCCGGATGGCGACGTCCCCAGCGTCCCCATCCGCTGGGGAGACGGCGAGCCGACGCGCCGCGGCCCCGTCGTCGCCACGCTGACGGAGGCCGGGCACCGCAACGTCATCGGCACGCACGCCGGCGCATATGCCGTGTACCGAGCGCTCGCCGTGGCCGCGGGCATGCTGCCGCAGGACCACCGCGCGGACCTGAAGAACACCGCGCCCGCCGCGCAGGTGGGCCCGCATCCATCGTGGAGCGACCCGCAGCGCATCGTCTCGCTGGACCCGTGGGGGGCCATCGCGCCGCAGGCGTTCCGGCCCTTCGCGGAGCAGGGCATCGACTTCCGGCCGACCATCGCCGTCACCAAGGCGCACATCAACTTCCCCGAGGTGCGCGACGCCATCGAGGCCGGGCGCCTGAAGCCGGACGGAGACCTGCTGCGCGACAACGGCGACATCAAGGTGACCAAGGCCGCGGTGGACCCGGTGTGGTACCTGCCGGGCATCGCGAAGCGCTTCGGCATGACGGAGAGCGCGCTGCGCCGCGGCCTCTTCGAGCAGACGGGCGGCATGTTCCCGGAGCTGATTACGCGCCCGGACCTGCACGTCTTCCTGCCGCCCATCGGCGGGCTGACGCTGTACGTCTTCGGCGGCATCGAGACGCTGGCGGACCGGGACGTGCCGCTGACGGTGCGCGTGCATGACGAGTGCAATGGCTCCGACGTGTTCGGCAGCGACATCTGCACCTGCCGGCCCTACCTGGCGCACGGCATCGAAGAGTGCGTGCGCGCCGCGCAGACGGGCGGCGCGGGGCTCATCGTCTACCTGCGCAAGGAAGGCCGGGCGCTGGGCGAGGTGACGAAGTTCCTCGTGTACAACGCGCGCAAGCGGCAGGAGGGCGGCGACTCCGCGGCCACCTACTTCCAGCGCACCGAGTGCGTGGCCGGCGTGCAGGACATGCGCTTCCAGGAGCTGATGCCGGACGTGCTGCACTGGCTGGGCATCACCCGCATCCACCGCTTCGTGTCCATGAGCGACATGAAGCACGACGCGATTACGCGCTCGGGCATCGAAATCCTGGAGCGCGTCCCCATCCCCGACGCGCTCATCCCCGCCGATGCGAAGGTGGAGATGGAGGCGAAGAAGGCGGCGGGCTACTTCACGCAAGGGCCGGTGGCGGACGCGGCGGAGCTGGCGCAGGTGAAGGGGCGGGACCTCGATGTCTGATTCCGCCTTGGCGAGGTCGGACCTCTCTCCCGCCGTGGCGTGGCTGCGCACGCCGTCCGCCATCCGCGAGCGCTGTCACCAGCTGCTGGACCTGGGGCTGGCGGGCAAGCTGGAGCACTTCCGTGTCGAGCCGTCTCGGCTGCCCATCGTCGTGGACACGGTGCTGCACGTGACGCGCGAGCACTACCCCACGCTGGACGTGCCGCTGCACAGCCGCTGGCGCCACTTCGACGTGGGCGGCGTGGCGCGGCTGGCGGAGCTGGAGGCGCGGCTGAAGGACGCCACGCTTCAAGAGCGGGCGCGCGCGAAGCTGGACCTGGTGGTGGTGAGCGTGCTGCTGGACGCGGGCAGCGGTCCGCAGTGGCGCTACCAGGAGGCCGGCGGGAAGACGTGGGCGCGCTCCGAGGGCCTGGCCGTGGCCAGCTTCCGCATGTTCATGGAGGGGCGCTTCTCGTCGGACCCGGACCGGCCGCTGCGCGTGGACGCGGAGGCGCTGGGCCGGCTCACGCGTGAGGCGCTCGCGCGGGGCATGCAGGTGACGGACGCCAACCCGGTGGATGGGCTGGACGGCCGGCTGCACCTGCTGCACGGGCTGGCGAAGGTGCTGCCTCGGCCGGGCGCGTTGCTGGACATCATCACCGCGCAGCACCGCAGCGTGCGCGCCGCGGAGCTGCTGGGGTTGGTGCTGGAGATGCTGGGCCCCATCTGGCCGGGCCGGGTGATGGTGGACGCGGTGAACCTGGGCGACGTGTGGCCACACCCCGCGCTGGGGCCGGTGGAGAGCCTGGAGGCGCTGGTGCCCTTCCACAAGCTGTCGCAGTGGCTGACGTATTCCCTGGTGGAGCCGCTGTCCGAGGCGGGCGTGGTGGTGACAGAGCTGGATGGGCTCACCGGCCTCCCCGAGTACCGCAACGGCGGCCTGCTGGTGGACCTGGGCGTGCTGTCGCCCCGGGAGCCGCGCCTCTTCACGCAGTCCTTCCACCCGGGTGACGAGCCCATCGTGGAGTGGCGCGCGCTGACGGTGGCGCTGCTGGACCGGGTGGCGGCGCTGGTGCGCGGCCGGCTGGGGTTGAGCGCGGAGGAGCTGCCGCTGGGGAAGGTGCTCCAGGGCGGGACGTGGACCGCGGGCCGGCGCGTGGCGGCGGAGCGGCGTCCCGGGGGCGGGCCCCCCATCCGCGTGGACAGTGACGGCACGGTGTTCTGACGGAGGACGCAATGGAGTTTCCAAACTGCACGGTGGTGGACCACCCGCTGGTGAAGCACAAGCTCACGCAGATGCGCCGGGTGGAGACGAGCACCGCCTCCTTTCGGGCGCTGCTCCAGGAGACCTCGCTGCTGCTCGCCTATGAGGCGCTGAGAGACCTCAAGGTGCGCGAGGAGGACATCCAGACGCCCATGGCGCGCACGGTGGCGCCGGTGCTGGACGGCAAGAAGCTGGTGCTGGTGGCCATCATGCGCGCGGGGCAGGGCATCCTCGACGGGATGCTGCAGCTGGTGCCCTCCGCGCGCGTGGGGCACATCGGCCTGTACCGGGACCCGGAGACGCTGTCGCCGGTGGAGTACTACTACCGCGTGCCCGGCCAGCTCGCGGACCGGGACGTGGTGGTGTGTGACCCGATGCTGGCCACGGGCAACTCGGCGGTGGCCGCGCTCCAGCGGCTGAAGAAGAGCAAGCCCGGCTCGCTGCGCTTCGTGTGTCTGCTGGCGTGCCCGGAGGGCCTGACGAACCTGCGCGAGCACCACCCGGACGTCCACGTCTACACCGCGGCCATCGACGAGCGGCTGGACGAGCACGGCTACATCCTCCCGGGCCTGGGCGACGCGGGAGACCGGCTCTTCGGGACCAAGTAGCGCGCGGTGGAGGAGGTACCCCTCACCCGGCAACGGTGACCTGGCGCGCGGCCGTGTCCGGAAGCAGGGGTGGCTGCACCGCGGCGCCCGGTGCGCTGGGCGCCGCGGGGGTGGCGCTGCTGGTGGGCGCGGTGGCTCGCAGGCGCCGTGGGGCGTTGTCGCGCTCGCGTCCTTCCGCCGCTAGTTGACGGTCCGGCCGGAGGCCTTTTCGGCCCCGCCGGGCCGGAGTTCATTCACCTCCCACGGTGAGCGCTTCGGCCCACGCAGCGCGGCGATGTCCGCTGGCACGTACAGCCGCGCTCCAGCGGGCGGCGCGTTGCCGAAGTGGGTGAGCACATGGTTCAGCACCGCCGCCAGCTCCACGTCCTGCAGGTGGCCCATGGAGGGCATGGGCGCGCCCCAGCGAGGGCTCGTCAGGCCGTGGAGGTTCAGCTCCACCAGGTACTCGCGTCCCCCCGGCGCGGCGAAGATGCGCGCGGTGTCCTGGAGGCCGGGGTACTGGTCCCAACCCTGGCCTTCGCTGCCATGACAGTTCCGGCAGTTGCTCGCGTAGGCGTGCTCGCCCACCTCCCGCCACTCGAACGCGTGCTCCGGGGTGGGCTCGTACTGGGCCAGCGTCGCGTACTCGTCGGAGAGGACGAGCTGCGCGGAGCGCATCCAGGCGAACAGCGCGGAGCCCAGGAGGAGCAGCGCGGCGATGGTGTAGGTGGCGATGTTCGCCACGAGGTGTCGCATGGTGGCAGAGGCTCCGGCCTAGGCGAGGTTGAACTTCTCCAGGTGGATGCGCGCCTCGGGGACGCCGCGCTCCTGGAGGGCTTCGTGCGCCGCCGTCATCATGGGCGGCGGGCCGCAGATGAAGAAGAAGCGCGCGAGCTTCTCCTTCGGCAGGTGCCGGTCCAGCACCTCGCCGGTGAGGAAGCCGCGCTCGCCCTTCCAGTCCTCGGCGGGCTCCTTGAGGACGTAGACGCAATGAAGGTCCAGCTTCTCCTCGAGCTCGGCCAGGTCCTCGCGGAAGGCCACGCTGTCCCAGTCGTTGTCGGCGTAGAAGAGCGTGATGGGCCGGTGGTCCTTCCGGTCCGCCATGGTGCGCAGGAAGGAGAGGATGGGGGTGATGCCCACGCCGCCCGCGATGAACACGTAGCCGACGGCGGGATAGCGGTCGATGCTGAAGGCGCCATGAGGGCCGTCGAGGTACGCGCGCGTGCCCGGTGGGACGTCGCCGATGCGGCTGGTGAAGTCACCCAGCGACTTGATGCCGAACTCCAGCCGGTCCGAGCGCTCGGCGCTGGAGGAGAAGCTGAAGGGGTGCTCTTCCAGCGTGAAGGGCGAGCCCTCCAGCTTGAGCCAGGCGAACTGGCCGGGGTCGAAGCGCATGCCATGGTCCCCCACGGGCTCCAGCACCAGGGAGTGCGTGCCGCCCCGCTCGGGGCGGACCTCGGCGACGCGCCAGCGGTAGTTGCGCTGCCACGCGGGGCGCAGGACGCGCAGGTAGATGACGAGCGCGACCATGGCGGCGCTGGTCACCACCCAGATGGCGTGCTTCCACGGCGTGTTGGTGTACAGGCCCGCCATGGAGACATGGAGTTGGGCGAAGACGATGGCCGCCACGCCCAGCAGCAGGTGCAGGAGGCGCCAGCGCTCGTAGTTGATTTTGAGCCGCTCGCGGAACTGCGAGGACACCACCAGGATGACGAGCATCAGCACGCTCATCATCGCGGCGCGGCTGGCCCAGTTCCCGCTCAGGGGGTTGAGCAGCTTCAGGCGGGACGGGTTGTCGATGACGATGATGAGCGGATGCGCCAGCACCAGGGACACGGCGACCATGGCGATCTGCCGGTGGTACTGGAGGATGATGTCGATGCCGTAGGGCGCGGTGATGCGCTTGAAGCGCGCGATGAGCACGAACTGCACGGCAATCTGCGTCAGCCCCACGAAGCCCAGCGCCACGGACAGCTCGAGCCAGAAGGACCGCCCGGACGGGGCCGGGGGGATGAGCATCAGGAAGACGGGCACCAGCACGACCAGCAGGTAGAGGCTGATCCAGAAGAAGCCGGACATCACGCGGTTCATGCGGAGACTCCCATCAGGCCCCGTAGCCCGGGATGTGTCCGAGGGGAACGTGGAAGCAGGCAGGTACCGCTCGCACTGTTCACGGAAGGACCCGGACCGTCCGTCCCCGCGACCCGGTGTGCGGGCCCCAGGGCCCCCTGGCCCCACCGCGAGGGCGTGCACATCGTTGGAAGGGACGCATGCCAGGAGAGGAGAACGACGATGGCCGAGCAGCGCACGCCGAAGTCACGTGACGCATCCGAGTCCCCGCAGCCGGGCTCGCGCCTCCGCGAGTCGATGAGCGACCCGGAGACGGAGCGGCGGGACGCGGAGGACCGCGCGGTGACGAATGAGGCCCACCGCTGGGGCGACGAGGGCAGCTCCCGCGAGGAGCGCGGCTACCCGCGAGAGGGTGACGCGAGCAGCGACAAGGGCAAGCCGTAGCCGTGGTCCGCCGGCACCCGGGGGGCCCCTTCCGGGGAGGCCGGGTGTCTGGATTAGGGTGGAGGCGTGTCCGCCTCCGTCCTGCTGCTGTTGCCCCTGCTGTGTGCCTCCGCCCCCACGCGGGTGGAGCTGGTGTTTGGTGGGGATGTGATTCCCCATGGCGAGGTGAAGGAGGTCGCCAGGCTGCACGCGCGCACCGGGGCGCCGCCACCGGCAGGAGGCCGGGCGCCCTCGCTCAACCATGAGGGCTGGGACCATGTCTTCGGGCCCATCGCGGACGTGCTGCGCACCGCGGACGTGGGCGTGGTGAATCTGGAGACGCCCGTCACCGACAACAAGAAGGCCGTGGCGAAGGAGCTCTTGTTCAACGCGCCGTCGGCCATGGTGCATGCGCTGGCCTCGGCCGGGGTGAAGGTGGTGTCCACCGCGAACAACCACGCGAGGGACCAGCACCCCGCGGGCATCTTGGAGACGCTGCGGCACCTGGAGGCGGCGGGCATCCGTCATGCGGGCACGGGCGCGACGAAGGACGCCGCCTGGGAGCCCGCCTTCGTGGACGTGCGCGGCGTGAGGGTGGGGTTCCTGTCCTTCACGCGCATGCTCAATGGCTTCAGCAACCCGAAGGATGCGCAGGCGCCACATGTCGCGCTGGTGCCCTATTCGCGGCCCGAAGCGCACCGGGGCGTTCAGGCTGAACAGGCCGTGGAGGCCGTGCGCGCCGCGGCGGCGCGGTGTGACGCGCTCATCGTGCTGGTGCACTGGGGGACGGAGTACACGGGGACGCCCCGGCCCGAGGACCGCGAGCTGGGGCGCGCGCTGCTGGACGCGGGGGCGAGGGCGGTCATCGGGCACCATCCGCACGTGCTCCAGCCGCTGGAGCCGTACCAGACGGTGGATGGGCGCAAGGGGCTCATCGCGTATTCGCTGGGCAACCTGGTGGCGAACCAGGACCGCTTCTACCAGCACGCGACGGGGGCGAAGCACTCGGGAGGCGACCGGAGGGACTCGATGTTGCTGCGGCTGTCGCTGGTGCGGCCCATGCCGGGGGTGTCGGTGGCGCTGGAGGAGGTGTCGGTGCTGCCGGTGTGGATTGAGAACAACGCGGTGGGGCGGGCGCGCAAGGAGTCGCGGAACATCCAGCCGGTGCTCATCGACCGGGAGGTGGAGGCGGTGACGGAGCGGCTGGCGTTGCTGGCGGCGCGCCCGGAGCCGCTGGACAAGGAGACGCGCGCGCAGAAGGCCTTGCTGGAGCGGCGGCTGGAGGGCTCCAAGCAGCGGCGCGAGCGCATCCTCCGGATGCTGCCGGAGGGGTTCGCGGTGGCGTCGCCCGCGCTGCGTCAGCGTGGGGCGGTGGCGGTGCCTGCTGAGCGGTTGACCTCACAGCCGTGATGGCAAAGGCATACGTGGGTGTGCTTCGGTCCATTCTGGCTGTGATATGTCCATGGTCATTCACTTGGGCGGACCTCAGGGTGAGTCGGCTTCTGAGCAAGTCATGCCTGGGGTTGGGGTAGAGTGCACCCTATGCGTCAATCCGCCATCCTCCTGCCGCTGTTGTTGCTGCTGGCCTGCAAGAAGGACTCGAAGGAGCCGGACACGAAGGAGGCCGCGGTTCACGTCAAGATTGGCCACCACCGGAACTTCAGTCAGGGCTGCATCACCGTGGAGGCCCATGGCGGCACCGGTGAGCCGGTGCTCGCGGAGTTCAAGGCGCCCGGGCAGTTCGACACCAATGACCCGGTGTTGAACGTCGCCGTCTTCCGGAAGGCGGACTGGGCGCGGGACGTCGAAATCACCGTCAGGGTTTTCGAGAAGGGCTGCGCGGCCGAGCAGTTGGTGGATGAGCGGAAGCAGACCTTCAGCTTCGCCTCCGCGGGCCGGCAGGAGTGGCTGCTCGAGGACCTGCACACCGATGACGAGGACGGTGACGGCTTCGTCTCACCGGGTGGGCCGATGAACCGGGGGGCGGACTGCGATGACCTGCGAGCGACGGCCTTCCCTGGTGCGCCGGAGCTCTGTAACGGCCTGGATGACAACTGCGACGGTCAGCAGGAAACGGGGGTCGTCGACAGGCTCTGGTACCTGGACCAGGACCGCGATGGCTTCGGACGCAATGTGCCCGGCACGCAGGCCTGTGACCCGCCGAGTGAACTCCATGTTGAAGCGACGGGCGACTGTGACGACGAGCGGGCCGACATCCATCCCAACGTGGTGGAGGCGTGCAACGGCGTGGATGAAAACTGTGACGGGCGCGCCGACGAGCTGTTCACGGAGGGGCCAGGTGCACTGGGGACGGCGTGCACGGAGGCCTGCGGCGGGACGTATGCCTGCAACTCCGCGGGGACGGGGACGGAGTGCGTGGGCACTACGCCTGCGCTGCTCTATGCGGATGCGGACAGCGACGGAGAGGGGAAAAAGGACAGCGCTTCCGTGGGAGAGCTGTGCCCTGGCGCACCGCTGCCTCCGATGATGGTGGAAAACACGCTGGACTGTGATGACGCCGACGGCGCCACGAACACCCAAGGGACGGAGGTCTGCGACGGCCTGGACAACGACTGCGATGGAGAAGTGGACGAGCAGATGACCTGCGGCTCGCTGAGAAAGGTCGAAGACCCAGCACTGGCCGGGCGCCACTGGAGGACGGTGGCCGTGCACCCGAGTGGTTACCCGGTGTGGGTGGCGGGATTGGACGGCAAGCTGGCGGTGAAGAGGGATGCGGCTTCAGATTTTTTCAGCCACGACGGGGATGCGTCAGCGCCGCCGTGTGGGCCCGCAGGGAACACGTTGGATTGGCACTCGGCGTGGGTCAACCCCAATACTGGTTATCTTGTCGTGGTTGGCGAGGACGGCTGGATAGGTGAGCACAGTGGTGGTTCGTGCTACACAATCCATGTCGACCTCCCTGACACCAGTGACTACTTCTCGGGCGTCGTTGGGGTAGGAAATCCAGCTCAGGTATTCGCAGTCTCCACCTTGGGTCAGTTGTATGAGTGGACAGGCGCGGCCCATCGCCACGACTCGCCCGGTCGGTACTGGGGTCTCCATGCGCTCGGCCCTAATGCGCTGTATGCGGTGGGCTCGACAGGGGAGTCGTCGCCGCTGACGCCGATGGTAAATCTCTATATTCGTGACACGAACTGGGGCACTGCGGCAGCGCACAACCTTCAGGGGACCGCGGGCTACAACGGGGGCTTGCGGGCTGTGTGGGCCGCGGACGCGACGCTCATCTATGCGGTGGGTGACGGTGGGTTGGTGGTGAAAGGCAGTGGGCAGTCGAGGGACTGGGAACGGGTGCTCCCCGAGGTGGGCGCCGTGGTCGACTACGTCAGCGTGGCCGCACCACCCGGGACCAAGAATGCCTACCTCATTGGCAACGAGGGCAATTCAGGACGGCTGCAGCGGTTGACTCCGCACGGTTGGGCCGAGGCTCCAGCCTTCGCCTCGGGCGAGCCAGACATGCCGCTCCGCGACATCGCCATGACCTCCGCGAGCAACTTCTGGATCGTCGGCGACGACGGCCACGTCTACCACTTCCCGGAGCCATAGCCCTCAGCCCCCGCCCCGTTCCTCGGGTCCAGGGGGCGGGGCGCGGTCCTCGCGGGCCAGCTCCCGCAGGGCCACGATTTTCTCCAGCAGCGGCCCCCCGTGCTTCATCCGCGCAATCCGCTGTGACGGATAGATGCCCCGGTGCCCCGTGAGCAGGTACGCCACCGTGGCGACAATCGCCACGTGGGGCAGCACATTCGCCCCCAGCAACTCCACGGCCATGATGGACAGCGCCAGCGGCGTGTTCGCCGCCGCCGCGAACAAGGCCGCCATGCCCACCGCCGCGCCCAAATCCAGCGGCAGGCCCAGCAGCCGCGCCAGCACGTTGCCCAGCGCCGCGCCAATGAAGAACAGCGGCGTCACCTCGCCGCCCAGGAAGCCCGCGGCCAGCGTCACCACGGTAAAGGCCAGCTTCCACGCGAACGCGGGCACGGGCAGCGCCGGGTCCTGGAACGCGCGCAGGATGCCGGGCACGCCCAGCCCCAGGTAGTCATCCGTCCCAGCCAGCTTCCACAGCACCACCACCGTCGCGCCGCCCAGCGCCATCCGCACCGGCAGCCACGGCACGCGTTGCTCCAGCAGCTTCTTCAGCCGGTGCATCAGCTCCACGAACACCACCGCCACCGCCGCCACCGCCACCGCGAACACCAGCCACTTCGCCAGCACTACCACTGTCAAAGGCAGCGCCCCCGGCGCCGGATACGGCGTGTGGTGGATGCCCAGCCCCCGCGTCACCAAGTCCCCCACCACCGACGCCACCAGCGCGGGCAGCAGCGCCTCGTAGCCCATGCGCCCCACCACGACGACCTCCAGCCCGAACACCGCCCCCGCCACCGGCGTGCCAAACACCGAACCGAAGCCTCCCGCGATGCCCGCGGCCAGCAGCTCGCGGCGCGTGTCCGGCCCCACCCGGAAGCGCCGCGCCACCAGGTCCGCCAGGCTGCCACCCATCTGCACCGCCGTGCCCTCGCGGCCCGCGCTGCCGCCGAACAGGTGCGTCAGCACCGTCCCCACCAGCACCATGGGCGCCATGCGCACCGGCACCTGCGCGTCGCTCGCGTGCACCGTGTCCAGCACCAGGTTGTTGCCCCCACGAATCGGCCCGCCCCACTTCGCGTACACCGACCCCAGCACCAAACCCGCGACGGGCAGCGCGTACACCAGCCACGGGTGCCCTTCCCGGAAGTGCGTCGCTTCATCCAACAGGTAGAGGAACACCGCGGACGCCACGCCGCAGACGACGCCCACGAGGCTCCCCAGGAGCAGCCATTGCAGCAGCGCTCTAGTGCCACGAGAAAGATTCACGTGAAACACTCCGGGCCTGGGTGAAACATGATGAAACACCGCGTCAAAGGCTTGCTCCGCGTCATTCTGACGACACCCCTTCACCCGGGGGTGAGGTCATATCAACACCAGCAATTCTGACTTGGTGCGTTATTCCTGTTTCGAGGTGATTTGCGAATCGACGCCATGTAGCGTGCGCGCTCCCCCAAAAACCCCCAGCGGGAATCCAAAGGAGCGGGGCATGTCTTTCCGTCATAACGGGATGTCCATCGTTGCCATGTGCGCGGCAGTCACGGTCGGTGGTAGCGCGATGGCGAGCACCATCAACCAGAACACGTCGTGGACCATCGACCAGCCGTCGACGTCGACGAAGTACCGCGTCGTGGCTTACGGCGACTCCATCTACGCCGGCTACAACGGCAGCGTCTTCTTCTGGAACGTGGCCCGCCGCGCGGCGCCGGTGGTGCAGGGCGAGGACCTGGCGCGCAAGTGGAACGCCGACGTGGAGGTCATCCGCCGCACCAAGTCCGGCGCGAAGGCGGACGACATCTACAACAACAAGATTGTCTCCGAGCGCTCGTACATGCAGGCGGCCAACACCCGCGTCGTCATGTTCGAGATGTGTGGCAACGACTACCTCCAGGCGCGCAGCGCCTTCTCGGGGCAGTCGGGCACCTGTAACTACTCCGGCCTGGAGTCCGCCCTGGCGACCTGCACCACGTACATGGAGCGTGCGATGCAGACCATCAACCAGTACGCGCCCGCCAGCGCGACGAAGATCATCTCCAACATCTACTACCCGGGCTTCAACGCGGACAACGTGAACACCCAGTGCCGGGACTCCGCCACGGGCCAGGTCGTGAACAAGCGGGAGAAGTTCCTGCCGCTGCTGGCGCGGAGCAACTGGCGCGCGTGCAGCCTGGCGGCGCGCTACGGCTTCAAGTGCGCGGACTCGTTCGCGGAGTACATGGCCGCGGACTATGACTCCAACGGCGATGGCAAGGTGGACTCCGCGGCCATCCGCTACGTCCAGGGCGAGTCCGAGGCGGCGTACGTCCAGCGCATCTCCGTCACGCTGCGCTCCACGCTGCGCGACTCCAACACGCACTTCGTCAACTCGAGCACCAGCTACGACTACCTCCAGTCGGACGACGTCCACCCGACCTACACCGGGGGCACCATCTCCAGCTCTGGCGGCACCGGCGCGCTGCCCACGGACACCTCGACCTGGAACAAGACGGGTCACGACCGCATGGGCTTCGAGAGCGCGAAGTTCAACCCCGCCCAGCCGTAGTCGCGGCGACCGCGCCTGAAACGTGGGCGCGGTGCCTGGGCCTCCGGTTGCCTTCGGGAACCGGAGGCCTTGTCGTTTCCAGGGCGTGGCGCGCACGTCACGTCAGGAAGAGCGCGCCAATCAACGCGAGGGGGCCGACGTAGTAGGCGAGGCGGCAGAGCCACTCCGCCGCGCGCCGCGCCCCGCGCGTCCAGGCCGGCAGCCGCCACGCGGCCAGGAGCGCCGCGCTCTCCGCGACGACGCGCCAGCCGCAGGCGAAGAGCAGCAGGCCCAACGAGATGGGCACGTAGTACCGGCCGAACGAGCGCAGGTACGCGTCCAACCCGTACATCCTGTACTCACCCAGCGCGCCTCCAAACGAGATGACCTGGTTCGCGCGGAAGAGGATGGCCGTGGGCACCAGCGGGAAGAGCACGAACTTCCCCATCAGGTGGTACCAGCGCCGGCGCCACAGGGCCTGGCGCGCCTGGGCGTAGCGAACCAGCGTGTGGGTTTGCGCGGCGCCCAGTGCCCCATGCCGGTCCAGCGCGCGCAGCAGGGGCACCGCGTCCTCCACCTCCAGCGCGTGGCTGAAGGCGCGGCCGGACCGCATCCGCAGCGCCAGGCCAGGTCCCGGGAGCGGCAGCCGCCAGGGGCGCACCGCGGCCACGGCCTCGAAGGGGAGCTCCATCCGGGCGCCGCCGCGCAGCGTCAGGGTCCATTGGTGGGTGTCCACGTCCACGGTGGCCCGGTGGCCGCGGCGCAGCGCGGAGACGAACGCGAGCGGTAGCGCGACTCGCAGCACCAGTCCGATGATGATGGGCACGGGCTGCGGCTGCTGGCTCCCATCGGAAAGCGCCATCCAGAGCTGCGCGCTGAAGTGGAGCAGGGCGCCCAGCGCGGCGAGCTGCGTCACCACCGCGAGCCCTCGCAGCCCGGGGGTCCAGGCGTGCACGACGAAGCGAGCGGGCTCGGGCGTGGTCGCGGGCGGTGGCGCGCCGGGGGCGTCGGTGACGAGATTGGACGAAGAGCTCATGAGGGTGAGCGGAAAGGCGCTGTGTTTGCCTCGGGGGGAGTGGCTCCGTAGCATACGCAGCCCGGAGGTCTTCGCGCGAACATGAGGCCGCAATCCCCTACACCGAAGCGGCGCGTCGACAGTGACGGCGTCACGCACATCGCGCCTGCTCGCACGGGGAAGGGCCCGGGCGCGTGGCTCGTGGGCGGCGCGTTTGTCTTCACGCTCGCGTGCATTGGCTGGAGCGTCTGGTGGGGTTCGTCAGGCCTCCAGGTGGAAGCGCCGCCGCCGCTCGCGGAGGTGCCGCGGCCCGCTCCGCCGCCCCCGCCTGAAGTGCGCGCCCGCGCGCCTCGGCCGCGGACGCCTGCCGTCGCGGCCCCAGCACCACAGCCTGTCGCGGAGCCCGTGGCCGAGCTGGCCACCGACGCCGACGTCCAGGAGCCCGACATGGACTCCGAACCGACGGGCCTCCAGCTCTACCGGCCCGGGACGAAGCCCATCAAGAAGGGCCTCGTCGTCCCCGACGACTTCGAGCTGCCGCCCGGGTACGTGCGCCATTTCCAGTACACGGACTCGGGTGAGCTCGTGGCGGCCGTGTTGATGTTCCATCCCGACACCCCACCCACGGATGCGAACGGGCAGCCGGTTCCCGTGCCTCCCGACGGGCTGGTGCCCGAGGAGCTGGCGCCGCCCGGAATGCCCATCCAGCGGCTGGAGCTGCCCGAGGGCGCGGAGCACGGGGCCTCTCCGCGGTGAACGACGTCCAGGGGAGCGGGCGGCACCTGGGCGCGGCGCTGCTCGGCGTCGTGGGGACCACGGTCCTGTTCGCGCTGTTCGGGCGGCTGGAGGCGCACTGGCTGGCGCTCGGCTGGGTGGCGATGGTGCCCTGGCTCGCGGCGCTGGACAGGGCCCGCTCCGCGCGCGAGGCGCTGGGCCTGGGCGTGCTGCTCAGCGTGACGTTCACCGCCGCCGTCTTTCACTGGTTCCCGGGCGCGCTCCAGGCGTACTCGCGAGCGCCCACGGCGGTCGGCTGGGCGCTGTTCCTGCTGGTGGCGCCGCTGCTCCAGCTCCAGTTCGCCGCCGCCGCGCTGGCCCGGTACGCGGCGCGGCGTCTGGCGCGGGAGGGGCAGGGCTGGCTGCCGCCCCTGGTGGGGACGCTCGCGTACGTGGGCATGGAGGGAATCACGCCCAAGCTCTTCGCGGACACGTTGGGGCACGGGCTCTATGCGTCCGAGTGGCAGCGCCAGGGCGCGGACGTGGCGGGCGCGCCCGGCCTCACGCTGGTGTTGCTGCTGGGCAACGAGTGCGTGCTCGCGGCGCTTCGTGCCTGGAGGGGCCAGGGCGCGCGGAGCGCCTGGAGGCCCGCGGCGGGGCTGGCGGGGCTGGTGCTCGGGCTGACGGGGTACGGGGCCTTGCGGCATGCACAGGCGCGCGCGGCGACACGGGCGGACGGTGGACTGGTGGTGGGCGCGGTGCAGGCGAACATCACCCGGTACGAGAAGCTGAAGGCGGAGCTGGGCGCCTATGAAGTCGTGCGGAGGGTGCTCGACACGCACTACGCGATGTCGGACGCGCTGCTGCGCGACGGACCGGTGGACCTGCTGGTGTGGCCGGAGACGGTGTACCCCACGCCCTTTGGCACGCCGCGCAGCGAGACGGGCGCGGCGCTGGACGCGGAGATTGCCGGCTACGTCTCCGAGCGCGGCGTGCCGCTCGTCTTCGGGACCTACGACTTGGAGGGCGAGCGCGAGTTCAACGCCGCCATGTTCCTGGGCCCGTCTTCACCGGGGCGCGCGCCTGAACGCGCCGCGTACCGCAAGACGATGCTCTTCCCGCTGACGGAGTGGGTGCCGGACCTCATCGATACCCCCACGCTTCGCGAGTGGCTGCCGTGGACCGGGCGCTGGAAGCGCGGGCCCGGGCCCAGGGCCGTGCGCTTCACGTTGCGCGACGGGCGCCAGCTCCGGGTGGCGCCGCTCATCTGCTACGAGACGATTTTCCCCGAGTATGTCGCGCAGGGCGTGCGGCAGGGCGCGGAGCTGCTGCTCACGCTGTCCAATGACTCCTGGTTCACCGGCACGCCCGCGCCCCGGCTGCACCTGATGCACGCGGCCTTTCGCAGCATCGAGACGCGGCGTCCTCAGGTCCGGGTGACGAACTCGGGCGTGTCCGCGCTCATCGACGCGACGGGCGCGGTGGTGGCCGAGGTGGACGACGACCAGCGCGCTGGCCTCACCATGCGCGTGCCCGCCACGGCGTCGCTGTCCACGCTCGCCCTGGCGTGGGGAGACTGGCTGAGTCCCCTGGCGTTGCTGGCCGCGGTGGGGCTGCTCGCGGGGGGCTCGCTGGCGCGGCGGAGGGCTCGTCCCTGAGCGGTCGCCTGGCCGCTCGAACCACTTGGGGCCATCCGGCGCGCGGGGATGGGCTAGGGTCGTCCGAGCTCATCTCCGAACACGGGGCGGGAGGTTTGGCTCCCTGGGATTCTCCTCATGACGTGGCTTCGCGCGCTCGCTGTCCTGCCGCTGTTCATCTCGGCCTCGGCCTCGGCCTCCGCCACCTGTCCCCCGAAAGGAAGCACCCGGGAGTCACTGGCCGCCTTGAAGGCGACGAAGTTCGACGTCCCGGACGCCGCCGCGCGCGAGGCGCTGGTGAAGGGGCTGCTCGGTTGTCTGGGCTCGCCGGACCCCGCGCTGCGAGATGGCGTCGCCTACGAAGCGCTGACGCGGTGGCTGCGCGACGGGAAGCTCGACGCCGCGGCGCTGCGTGGGCTGCGGGACGCGCTGCAAGGGATGCTCGCGGGCGCGGACGCGGCGGGCTTCCGCAAGCCGTTCGCGGCGCTCGTCCTCTCGGAGGTGGCGCGCGTGGACCGCGTGAAGCCGTGGATGACGGCGGAGGAGCGCACGGCCATGGTCGAGTCGGCCGCCCGCTATGTGGAGTCGGTCCGCGACTATCGCGGCTTCGACGAGGCGACGGGCTGGCGCCATGGCGTGGCGCACGGGAGCGACTGGTTGATGCAGTTGAGCCTCAACCCGGCGCTGGACCGCGCGCAGGCCGACCGCATCCTCGCCGCGGTCGCCACGCAGGCCGTGCCGGAGCAGGCGCATGCCTATGTCTTCGGCGAGCCCGAGCGGCTGGCGCGCCCGGTCCTGTTCCTCGCGCGGCGCGGCATCTACTCGGAGGAGGAGTGGCGGGCCTGGTTCGCCGCGCTGCTCCCCCGGCTCGGGGACGCCAGCAAGGCCTACAAGAACGGCGCGTGGCTGGCGCGGCGCCATGACCTCCGCGCCTTCCTGCTGAGCCTGTTCGTGGAGGCGGACACGAAGCTCGCGCCCGCCATCCGCGCGGCGTTGAAGCAGGTGCCGTGAGCTACAGCCGCCCGGCCTTGAGCTCCGCCACGAGGTGAGCGCTGGCGCGCACGGCGAGGGCCATCATCGTCAGCGTGGGGTTCTGCGGGCCCTGGGACGGGAAGCAGGCGCCGTCGTTGATGAAGAGGTTGGGCACATCCCAGCTCTGGTTGTGGGGGTTGAGCACCGACGTCTTCGGGTCCGTGCCCATGCGCGCCGTGCCCACCTCGTGGATGGCCATGCCCGGCGTGGACAACGTGGCGTTGGCCTTCTCCACGGTGAAGCCGGCCGCCTCCATCATCTCCTTGCAGGCCGCCACCGCGTCCTCGGCCATCTTCAGCTCGTTGGCGGAGTGCCGGCACTCGATGTGCGCGGCGGGGATGCCCCACCGGTCCTTCACCGTCGGGCTGAGCGTCACGCGGTTCTCCGCGCGCGGCACCATCTCCCCGAAGGGCACGAAGTGGCAGTTGTCTCCGAAGGTGAAGACCTGCACGCCGTAGCCGCGCGCGAAGTCCTGCTCCTTCGTGGCGACGTTGCGGAACTGGGGGATGTACGCCCAGCTCTGCTCCTGCCGCTGCGCCTCGGGCGGCAGGTTCATCTTCGCCTCGATGCCCAGCAGGTACGTGTGGTCCATCAGGTTGCGGCCCAGCTGCCCCGACGAATTCGCCAGGCCGTCCGGGAACGCGCTGCCGCGCGAGTTGAGCAGCAGGCGCGTGGACTCAATCGCCCCCGCCGCCAGCACCACCACCCGCGCGTGGGCCTCGTGGGACTTGCCCGACTTCGCGTCGAAATAGTGCACGCCCGAAGCGCGCCCCGTCGCCGCGTCGTACAGCACCTGGTCCACCACGGCGTTCGTGCGCAGCGTGAGCCGGCCCGTCTTCAGCGCGGCGGGAATCGTCACGGGCGCTCCCGCCGTGCGGCGGACGATGACGTGGCGCTCGGGCCACCGGCGCTCCACCTGTTCCTTCAGGCGCTGCTCCGCGGGCGTCATGGTGAGGGCCCCCGCGAAGACGGAGTCCGGCAGCATGTCCAGGCCATCCGCGTTGCCTTGGAGGCCCATCCACCGCTCCACCGTCTCGTAGTGCGGCGCCAGCTCCGAAAGCGTCAGCGGCCAGTCCGGTCCCTGCCCATCCTGCGTGCCTGCTTTGAAGTTGAAGTCAGACAGCCGGTAGAACTGGCGCCCGTGCGCCTTCACCGACGTGCGCCCGCCCACCTGCCGCGCGCGAATCCACGTGAAGGGCTGGTCCTCCGGCGTGGTGTAGGGGTTGTCCACGTCGTCGACGAAGGCGTGCGGGTGGAAGGGCCACGCGAAGGTGGTGCTCTGCACCGACTGGCGCACCTTGCGCGGGTCGTCCGTCTCCGCCAGGTAGCCGAAGGACTGGCGCAGGCGGTGAAACATCCACAGCATCCGGTCCGCGACCATGCCTCGGCCCGCTTCGAGCACCAGGACACGCAAGCCCGCTTCCGTGAGCTGCTTGGCCGTCCAGCCGCCGCAGGCGCCCCCGCCCACCACCACCACGTCAAACATCGTCCTGGATGTGCCCACGGCTTTCCTGGCGCGACAGTGCCGTCTTTGATGGCACTGTGAGTTGTCTACATGGAGTGTAAGCTGCCCGGTACGTGGCGGAGCAACGTGAGTCCCTTCTGCACGCCTGGGGTTCAAACACCCCAGCTCCCTTCACCGAGGTCCAACGAAGATGAAGTGGCGGTGGCTGCTGGGTGGAGCGCTCGCGCTGGGGTTGCTGGCCGCGCTGGCGGTGTTCGGTAGGGCGCTGCGTCATTCGGAGGCCTACTTCCACTACCCGCGCCTCAAGGCCGAGCGCCCCGCGGACTTCGCCGAGGCAAAGGACGTCTCGCTTCAGACGTCGGACGGGCTGACGCTGCGGGGCTGGTACGTACCGTCCCGGAACCGCGCCGCCGTGGTGCTGGCGCATGGCCTGTCCCAGACGCGCGCGGACCTGCTGCCCGAAGCGCGAAGCCTGCGGGCCGCGGGGTATGGCGTGCTGCTCTTCGACCTGCGCGCCCACGGTGCGAGCGAGGGCGAGTTCTCCACCTGGGGAGACCTGGAGCGCCGGGACGTGCGGGCCGCGCTGGCCTTCGTGCGCGCCCAGCCGGACGTGGACCCGGAAAGGGTGGGGGCGCTCGGCTTCTCGATTGGCTCCGCGGCCGTGGCCGAAGTCGCGGCGGAGGACCCGGCGGTGCGCGCCGTGGTGCTGCTGTCCCCGTTCAACACGCTGTGGCTGGCCGCCGCGTATGACTTCCGTCGCTTCGGCTTCGTGTCGCAGGCCGGCGCGCTGGTGCCCTTCTGGCGGCGCGGCATCGCCCTGGAAGAGGTGCGCACCATCGACGCGGTGGAGCGCATCCGCCCCCGGCCGCTGCTCATCGTCATGGGGACGGAGGAGTCCGGACAGCCGCTGGCCGACGCGCTCTTCGCCCAGGTGCGCGAGTACGCCCAGACGTGGCGCATCCCAGGCGCCGGGCACGGGAACTTCAGCGCCACCGAGCCGGAGGCGTACCCCCAGCGGCTGAAGGCGTTCCTCGACGCGGCGTTGCTCGCGCCCTGAGCGTCACTCCGCCGGAGGGGCGGCGCTCGCCGTGGACTCCAGCTCCGTGAGCTGCGCCAGGAAGGCGCGGCCCTTGGCGGGGTCCGTCATGTGGATGAAGGCGGCCATGCCCTTGAGCTGCTCCAGCGACTCGCCCTCGCGGGCCGGCTTGCCCTTCTTCCGGTTGTGGATGGCGGCGCGCAGCTGGCGCACTACGTCGCGGGGGACTCGGGCCGCCGGCGCGTCCTTGCCCGCCGCGTTCACCACCAGCCCCGTCACCCGCTGCCGCGTGCCCTTGCGCGCCACGCGCGTCTTGTCCGGGTGCACGCGGAAGCCCTCCGCCTCCACCACCTCCTGCACGCGCGACAGCAGCATGGCCACCGGGGGACGCTGCGTCCGCCGCGCCTTGGGCTGCTTCGCCTTCGTCCACGAGAAGGTCAGGTCGTCCGCGTAGCGCGTGTACGTGAAGCCCAGCCGCTTCGCGAGCGCGGACAGCCGCTTGTCCAGCTTGAGGCACAGCGCGTTGGTGATGCCCGGCGACGTGGGCGCGCCCTGGGGCAGCGCGCGCGGGCCCTTGGCCACGTGCAGCAGCTTGCCCCGGAACTGAACGGCTTCGCGCGGCGCTTCCGTGGAGAGCAGCGACAGCAGCGTGGACGTGCCCTCCGGCAGGCCGCCCTTGCGCAGCAGGCCCTTCACCCGGCGCCAGGTGACGGAGGGGAAGAAGTCCTTGAGGTCCACCTTCACCACCACGTCCGCGCCCTGGTGGGCCAGCGCGTTGGTGAGGATGGAGCGCCCCGCCACGAAGCCGTGCGCCGCGCCGTGCACCGGCAGCCGCTCCACGACGTTGGACAGCACCCAGCGCTGCGCTTGCTTCAGCTCCGGCTTGGGAGACGTAATCGTGCGCTTGCTGCCGTCCCGCTTCGGAATCGTCCAGCTCACGTAGTGCGTGGCCGTGTCCACCTCGCGGTGGAACGCGAACCAGCGCAGCTTGGACACGCTCAGCCCCAGCGCCTTGGCCAGCGCCTCCGCCGAGTCCAGCTCCGTCAGGCCGTTGGCCCGGGCCCGCTCCTCGCGGTGGGGCACGTCGAAGGCGTCGGCTGGGCGGTCCTCCACCCAGTGCACGCCCGCGCCCAGGTGGCCCACGTGCGTGGCCTTCCACGCCTCGTGCGCCTGACGCTTCAGCGCGCGGCGCTCGGTGGCCTCGGCCTTCTTCTTCTCCTTCCAGGCCTTCTTGTCCTTCTCGGAGGCGCTGGAGAAGTCCAGGTCCTCCACCGCGAGGCCCTTGGAGACGAGCTGCGCCTGCACCCATTCGTCGGCGCCGCCCGCTTCGTCAATGGCCTTCGCGCGGACGAGGAGCGCTTCGTGAGCGAGCCGGCGCGCTTCACGCTTCACGGCCGCGTCTGGCGCCGGCGCGGTGGGTTCGGGCGTGGGCACGGCCTGCGGCGAAGCTGCGGGGACGAACGGGTCCAGCCTGGCGGTCATGTCTGCACCTTGGGCGGGGGCGGCGATGGAAGACGGGACATGGCGCGAGCAGTCGAGGGAGGCCGGGAAAGCACCACCATCTTACCTGGGGCACGGTAGCCTCACCGGCTCTCCCCTCCTAGGCACTACGGCCGGGGTGGGTAAACGGCGGTCGCGTCGTTGGCTCCGCTACCCACCCTGGCCGTAGTGCCTAGGAGGGAGAGAGCCAAGAACAGGCTACCTTGCGGAGAGTGTCCTGCATTCCAACCGGAGCGGCGCAACGCCGCTCCCGCGCTCGAGGCGCTCAGGCTGA
This sequence comes from Myxococcus sp. AM010, assembly GCF_013372585.1. Taxonomy (NCBI): domain Bacteria; kingdom Pseudomonadati; phylum Myxococcota; class Myxococcia; order Myxococcales; family Myxococcaceae; genus Myxococcus; species Myxococcus sp. AM010. Next base: position 57,413 of record NZ_JABXEO010000025.1, on the reverse strand, counting down.
TGCACTCCGGACCTCTCTCGGCTGCTCGCGCGTGAAGCGCACGTCGTCGTCTCTTCGTCGCACCTGTCCTGCCGGCCGCTCGCAGCGGCCGGGCCGTGGTTGATGGGTTTACACCAAGGCCGAGGCCGCGTCGATGTAGCCTTCAGCCGCCAATCTCTCCAGCCGCGCGAAATATGCCCCGCGCGCTTCGGCATCCGAGTCGAACCAGAGCCGCTGGTGACGCGACGTGCCCGTGCGCGGGCCCCACTCCACCGCCACCACCTGGCCATCCAGGGAGACCCGGTACACCGTCTCCAGGCCGCTCTCCGCGTCCCGGCGCACGTAGGCGCGCGTCTCCGCGCGGATGAGCTTGCGGCCCTCGGGCGTCTGCCGCAGCGCCTCTTCCTCCGCCCGGCGGCGCGCGTAGGCCAGCCGCAGCGCCAGCAGGTGCTCGCAGGGGCCTTCCCGCAGCCCGGAGCGCCGGTGGTGCGGGCACCCGCAGCTGGCGTCCTTCACGCGGCCTTCCAAGTCCAGCGTGAAGCTGGGGAAGAAGCTGCGCAGGGCCTCGCGGTCCACCACCTCGCCGTGGATGCGGAGGCCTTCGCCCACCACGTCGTGCACCTTGGTCAGCTTCACCTCGCCCGCGCCTGGCGCGCCGTCGCCGCCCAGCAGTCGGTGCGCCCGCGCTTCCAGCTCGCTGCCGTAGCGGATGACGGCGGCGTCCACCGGCGTGGGCATCAGCTCGCGCGGACGGTACTGGCCGCGCGCCACGTCGAAGAGGATGCGCCCGCGCAGGCACTCCAGCTGGAGCGCCGCGCGCACGGACTCCTTGGGCGCGCCGGCGCTGGCGGCGAGCGTGTCGAAGGGCAGGGGGCCTTCGGTCCGCAGCCGGTCGCGGAGCCGCTCCGCCAGTCCGTCCGGTACCGCGCGGGGCATCAGCACGTCGAAGGCCGCGGCGGAGGACCAGCCGCTCTCCGTCCAGCCCGTGAGGCCCAGCGTCAGCGTGGCCGCGCCCATGTCGATGACCCAGAACACCGGCAGGCCGGGGCCCATCAACTGCACGCGCACGGACTTCGCGTGGGGAAGCAGGCGCGCGAGCGCGGCCAGCCGCTGACGGCCGAAGGTGCGCACCACCGCGGGCGCGGTGCCGTTGTACGTGCCGCCGTGGCACTCCAGCACCAGCTCCCACGGCTCCAGCACCAGCCGGGGCGGGGCGCCGGGCACCAGCTCGAAGCGCAGCGCGCGCGGGGCCTTCTTCGCCTTGCGCGCGCGCAGGGCGAAGAGGAGGTTGTACAGGTCGATGGGCGCCAGCTCGCAGGTGCTCGCGGGCAGCGTGGCGGCGGACTGCACCTGGAGGAAGCCGCGCAGCCAGGCGTGGGGCACCTCCACGTTGCGCGGGGCGCGGGCCGGCTGGGAGGCCGGCGTGGCCAGCGCGACGTGGGCCTCCAGGGAGACGGGCACGTAGGTGCGCAGCCGGTCCACGCGCGCGGGCAGCTCCGGCGGCACGTCCAGGAAGGTGGAGCCGTGCGCGGCCTCGCGGCCCTCGAAGAGGCGGTTGTCGAAGGACAGCCGGGCGTAGGCGCTCTCGTCGCGGGAGAAGACCTCCAGGGACACGCTGTCCGGATCCACCGTGAGGACGGGGTCCAGCACCGCGTCCTGCTGCTTCTCGCCGTCCAGCGCGTTGTCCAGGAACGCCTTCTGCGCCTCCCAGATGAGCGCGCTGGCCCGCTTGCCCTGCTTCATCAGGTAGGCGAGGTACGCGGTGCGGTCCTTGCCCCGGTAGCGCAGGTCGCTGGCGAGGATGCCGAAGGTGGCGGCCAGCGCGTCGCGGAAGAGGGCGGCGTCGGTGACGCGGCCGCTCACGCCCACGGTGCCGCGCGAGCCCTCCAGGGCCAGGCGGACGCGGGAGCCGTCCGTGCCGGACTCGACGTCGCTCGCGGTGGCGTAGCGCAGCTCGACGGGGTGTCGGGTGGCGGTCGTCACGACGGGTTCCCTTCCTTCCGGTTCCGGGCGCGCTCAGCGGCCCGGCGTGCTCGTTTGTGGGCGCGCCACGCGGCCTTGCGCAGCTCCACGGTTTGCGACTTGTCGAAGGCGGCCTCGTGCAGCAGCTTCGCCGCGTCGTCTCCGCCCAGGCGGCCCAGCGCGGCCCACGCGTCCTGCCGCGTCTCCGGCTTCGCGTCGGTGGCCAGGGGCTTCAAGGGCTCCAGCGCGTGGGCGCCCAGCAGCGGCGGCACCGACAGTCGGCGGCCCTCGGAGGTGGCCAGCAGCGCCGGCGTCGTCCGGGCGCCCATGGGGCCGAAGGCCACCGCGTCGAAGGGCTTCACTTCCAGCGCCCACGCGGTGGCGCGGTCGGGGGCGAGCTTCGCCAGCGCATCCGCCGCCGCCGCCCGCACCCGCGCGTCCGGGTCCACCAGGGACTTGCGCAGCGTGTCCGCCGCGGCGGCGCGCTCCTTCTCGTTCGTCAGCACGGCCGCCGGAGCCTGTCCGGTGAGCGTCAGCGTGCCCCCCGGCGTGCCCAGCCGGCCCAGGGCGCGCGCGGCCTCCTGGCGCACGGTGCCCGGGGCCGCCGCCTCTCCACCCTGGAGGAGGGTGCGCGCGGAGTCGGCCAGGCCCGCGGTGCCCAGCCGGGAGCCCGCCCACAGCAGGCGCTCCCAGGCGGCCACCAGCGCGGCGCGCTTGGAAGGCGCGGCGGAGGCCCAGTCCGTGGCCGTGCGGCGCTCGGCCGTCACCAGCGCGCGGGACAGCGCGGCCAGGTCCACCGCGCCGGGCTCGCGGGCCTCACCCGTCCAGGTGCCCACCAGCAGCGCGGCCTCCTCGCGGGCCTCCGGCTTGTCGTGGCCCAGCAGCGCCACCACCTCCGGCAGGGGCAGGGCGCCCCGGCGCGCGAGCCCGCGCCGCAGGCGCAGCCGCAGCGTCACGTTGTCCAGCGTGGCCAGCCGGGGCACCAGCAGCGCCGGGTCGCCTTCGTTGGCGAGGTAGGCCGCCGCGGGCGCGGAGATGTCCGGGTAGCGACTGGCCACCGCGTGGAACTCCACCCGCGTGCGCTCGGTGGGGAACAGCACGTCGAGCGCCTTGCGCGCCTCCTTGCGCAGGTCCTGCTGGGGCGCGTCCAGCGCGGCGGCCAGGGCCGCCTCCGCCGCGGTGTCCTTGAGCTTCCCCAGCTCCTGGGCCGCGGTCAGTTGCACCGGCAGCGCCGTGCCCGTGTCGCCGAGCAGCGCCTCGATTTTCACGCGGGCGCGCTCCCCGCCGATGGCGCGCAGGCCCTTCACGCCGGCCTGCTGCAGCTCCAGCGTGGCGCCCTCCACCGCGGCGGCCTCCACCTTCTCCTCGACGCGGCGGCGCTCCTCGCCGTCCGGCAGCTTCGCGGCGAGCCGGCCCAGGCCCTCGATGGCGGCCGACACCATGCTCGGCTCCACGGGCGCTTCCGCCGTGCCGCCCGCGGCCACCGTCTCCAGCTCGGCCAGGGCGCGCGCGTCACCCAGCGTGCCCAGGGCCAGCAGGGCCCGCTCGCGCTGGCCGTCTTCACCCGCGCGGGCGTACAGCATCAGGGGCCGCAGCGCGCTGACGCCGCCCTTGAAGGCCACGCCCTCGGCGGCCGGCAGCATCAGCTCGCGCGAGCCGCCGCGCAGCACCGCCTCCAGCGGCTCCACCGGGGCGCCGTGCTCGGTGACGCGCCTGGCGTAGCGCTCCACCGCCTCCGCGGCCACGGCCGCGAAGCGGTCCGAGAAGAGGCTGGCCAGCAGCTCCGACTGGCCGGCCTCGGCGCCGTGCTCCAGCTCGCGCAGCGCGGCCAGCCGCACGGACATGTCCTGGTTCTTCACCGCGTGGCGCAGGAAGGACACGGCCCGGGCCGCATCGCGCTTCTTCACGTCCGTGCCGGCCACGCTCATGGCGGCGGTGACGCACGCGCCGCGGACCGAGCCATCCTCGTCCGCCAGGCACTGGCGGGACAGCACGTCCAGCGCCTCGGCGCGGCGGGTGTCGCCCAGGGCCGTCACCAGGCGCTGCCGCTCACCGGCGTCCTGGGTCGACGTGAGCCGGGCGGCCAGCGCGGCCACCGCGGCGGGCGTGGCCAGCCGGGACAGGGCCTTCGTGGCGCGCTTCGCGGCGTTGGCGTTCTCCGCGCGCAGGAAGGTGGCGAGCACCTCCACCGCGCGGTCATCCCCGCGCCACGCCAGCAGCTCCGAGGCGCGCAGGCGCAGGTCCTCGTGCTCGCTGGCCATGGCGCGTCCCAGCGCCTCGGTGACGCGCGAGTCGTTGGCGCCCGCCAGCCGCTCGATGACGCCCACGCGCAGGTCGGCGTGCTCGCTGCCCAGCGCGGCCAGCAGCGGCTCCAGGCTGCCGGGCGGGCTGAGCTTCTCCAGCAGCTCGAAGGCGTAGCGGCGCACGTCCGTCAGCGGCGAGTTCAGCGCGGCGGTGATGCGCGGCTTCGCGGCGTCACCCCGCGTGGCCAGCTCATCCAGCGCCGCGCGCGCCACGTCCGGCGCCAGCGAGGCCAGGGCCAGCGCCAGCGGCTCATCGCTCCCGGCGGGGAAGAGCTCCTTCAGCCCGGCCAGCGCGGCCTTGCGCACCAGCTGGTGAGGGTCTTCCAGGGCGCGCAGCAGGGCGGCCACGGCGGCGGGCGTGCCGGCGAAGCCCTCCAGCGTGAGCTTCACCACGCGGTCCACGGCGTCGCGGCGCACGCGGTGGCTCTCGTCGTCGCCCGTGGACACCTGCCGCAGCAGGCCGACGTAGGCGCCGAAGGCCAGCCGGCGCAGGTGCTGCCGCTCGGCCTGGGCGGAGGCCTCGGGCGAGGCGGCGGTGGCCTCCGTCTTCACGGCGGAGAAGATGCGCCGCAGCCAGTTCTTCGCGGGCGTGGCCTGCGCGGGCGCGCTGGCGGGGGCCGTCTCCGGCTTCCAGGGCGCCTCCAGCGTGCTCGGCCGCGCCACCTTCCTGGCGTGGCGGAAGTACTCCAGCGGCTTGTCGCGCAGCAGCAGCACCTGGGCCGCCGCGTAGCGCTGCTCGGGCTGGAGGCTGGACAGGGCCTCCGCGAGCCCGACGACGTACTTCACGCGCTCCTCTTCGGCCGGCCAGTCCTTCATGTCGGCCACCTTCTCCGGCCGAGGCGGCAGCAGGGCCTCCACCAACTGGCCACGCGCCGCGTCCGGCTCCGTGCGCAGCTCCAGCGCGCGGGCGGCCGCGTAGCGGACCTCCGGCCTGCCGCTGGAGAGGGCGCTGGTGAGCAGGTCGGGCGGCTCGCCCCGGCGGCTGGCGCGCAAGTCACGGGCGAGGACGATGGCGAACACCATCTCCTGCACCTCGCGGGCGCGGTCCTCCAGGCCATGCAGCAGGCCGCCGTCGCCCTCGGGGCCCAGGGCCGCGAAGGAGAGGATGGCGCCCAGCCGGATGGGGAGGTGGTCGTGGCGCAGGTTGCCGGTGAGCACCGGCAGGGCGCGCGCGTCACCCAGGCGGGACAGGCCGTCCGCGGCCCAGGAGCGCACCGCCACGTTGGCGTGGCCCAGCGCGTCCAGCAGGAAGCCCTCGTCGCCCCGGCGAGCGGCGGTGGCGAGCCCGCGGCCTCCCTGCTCCTGGAGGTCGCCCAGCTCGTGCGGCAGCAGCACGGTGGCGAAGAAGGTCAGCAGGCGCCGCGAGCCCAGTGACGCCAGGGCCCGCGCGGCGCGGATGCGCAGCGGCACCAGGAAGGCCGGAGGGTAGAGCCGCTCCAGGTCCTTGTCGGTGATGAACGCGCGCATCGGTTCGATGATGTCTTCGGCGCCACGCGGAGCCAGCAGCTCCACCGCGCGCACGCGCACCGGCAGCGGCGCCGCGGAGAGGCCGGCCAGCAGGGGCCCGTTCTCGGTGGGCACCAGCTTGTCCAGCGCCTCCAGCGCGGCCACGGCGACGGGGACCTCTTCGTCCTGGACGCGCTTGAGCAGCGGCGAGCGCAACGGCTCGATGGGGGCGTGGACGGCGCCCTTCGCGGCGTGCTCCCGCAGCGGCGCGTGCGTGGTGGCGAGCGCCGCGAGGTGGGCCTCCGCGTGCTCCTTGCCCACGTGCTTCACCCACGCGTCATACGCGGCGGTGGCCACGCTGGTGTCGCGGTCCTCCACGGCCTTCTTCAGCCGCTCCAGCGCCCAGCCCTCGGCGGCGCGCTGCGCCAGCACCTCCACCGCGCGGTGGCGCAGGTCGGGGAAGCGGCCCGCCAGCGCGCGGTCCAGCGCCTTCTCTGGCGCTTGCTCGTTCCAGGCCCACAGCGTGCGGAAGGCCTCGCCGCGCACCTTGCCGGACTCGTCCTCCAGCGCGTCACCCAGCAGCGGCTCCGCGCCCGGCGTCGAAGCGCCCAGCTTCACCAGGCGGTCCAGGCCGCGCACGCGCACGTCCTCGTGGCCCGCGCGCAGGGCGGCCTCCGCCGAGGCCAGCGGCGCCTCCGCGTCCAGCGCCACCACCGCGTCCAGCGCGGCGGCGCGCACGTCCGCGTCCTCGTCATCCAGCATCCACACCAGCCGCTCGCGAGCGCGCGCGTCCTGGAGGGCCTGGAGGGAGGAGGCGGCGATCCGGCGAATGGTGGCGTCCGGCTCGCGGGAGAGCTGGAGCAGCGCGCCCAGCGCCCGCGCGTCACCGAGCTGCGCCAGGCCGCGAGCGCCGTGCACGGCCGTGTCCGGCGTGCGGCAGGCCATGGCGGCCAGCAGCGGCTCCAGGTCGCTCTCGGTGATGGCCGCGCCCGTGGTGCCCTGCGCGGGCATCGCGTCGCGCGCGGCCTGGAGCTCCGCGTCGGTGATGGGCGGAGTGCCCGCGACGCCCTGCGCCCGGCGCGCGTGCTGAGCCAGCCAGCGGGACACCTCCTTGGTGCCCCGGGCGAAGCCCTCGTCACGCGACTCCAGCGCGTGGGACAGCGCCCGGCGCTCCATGACGCGTACGGTGAAGGCCGCGCGGCGAACGCCGAGGTCCGCGTCATCCAGCGCGCGGCCCACCAGCGCCTGGAGCTGCGCGTGCCCGAGCAGCCCCTTCGCCGCGGCGCGGACGAGCACATCGATTTTGAGCGGGGCCGGGCCGCGCTCGAAGGCGGTGCGCAGCGGCTCGGCGCCGTCGCCCGGCACCACCTGGGTGAGGGCGTCCAGCGCGGCCAGGCCGACCGCGCCCTGGCTGTCCGCGAGCTGTCCGGCGATGAGGCCCGGCACCAGCGGGGACGTGCCGCCCAGCTTCGCCAGCAGCTCCAGGCCCAGCACGCGCACCTCTGGGTGCTGCGAGCCCAGCGCCGCGCGCGGCGCGGACAGGGGCGCCTCCGGCTCCAGCGCGACGAGCGCCTCCAGCGCGGCCTTGCGCACCATCGGGTGCGAGTCGTCCAGCCGCTCGCGCAGCTTGGGGCGCGCGGCGGTGCGGCCCTTGTCCGCCAGCTCGCGCACGGCGAGCCGCCGGACCTCCACGTCCTTCTCCGTGGCCAGCACCTGGAAGAGGAAGTCCAGCGCCTCCGGCTCCTCCAGCGCGGCGGCCTCGCGCACCGCGGCTTCGCGGCGGGGCCGGCCGGCCTTGAGCGACTCCGTCAGCAGGTCGACGCCGTGCTGGGACGTGTCGTGGTCGCCCGCGGGCGAGCCATCCGGAGCGAGACCAAAGCGGTGCGTGCGGCGGTCATCTCCGCCCGTGAAGACGGAGCCCAGGGACGTCTTCGCCAGCCGCGGATTGGCGGGCGGGGCGAAGGCGAGCGCCTGCACGGGCTTGCCCCCCGCGTCGAGCGAGCGCGGCTTGCGGCGCACGTCCAGGCGCCAGACCTTGACCTGTCCGTCGCTGCCCGAGGACCACACGCGGTCGCCGGGGTCTTCCTCACCCGGCTTGACGGTGGGCGTGGGCGGGAAGAGCAGGGCGAGCACCGGGCCGGCGTGGCCGGTGTCCTTCTCGCCGCGGACCTCGAACTCCACCGCGCCGACGAGGTACCAGATGCGCAGCTTGCCGTCGTCACCGGCGGACACCAGTCGGCCATCGCGCGGCGTGAAGGCGAGCGCGCGCACGGCGCCTTCATGGCCGGCCATGTCGCGCCGCGCGCCCGTGGCCACGGTGAAGACATGCACCACGCCGTCGTCGCCCGCGCCCGCCGCGTAGGTGCCGGAGGGGTCCACGGCCACCGCGCGCAGGGGCTGGGTGGACGCCGCCCACTCGTGCAGCTTGCGCGTGGACTCCCAGTCCCAGGCGCGCACGGCGCCGTCCGCGCCCGCGCTGAAGAGCAGCGTGCCATCCGCGCTGGAGGCCAGCGCCGTGACGCCGCCGGGGTGCACGTCGTTGAGCTGGAACTGCACCTGTCCGTCGGACACCGCGCCGATGCGCAGCGTGCCATCCGCGCTGGCCGCGGCCCACTGTCCACCGGACAGCGCGAGCGCGTTCACCGCGGAGGGCAGCTCCGTGCTCCACAGCACCTTGTTGGTGCCCGGCTCGAACGCGGTGACGCGGCTGGCGGCGGATGCGCGCGCGCCGCCCACGAGCAGCAGGCGCGCGTTGGCCGCGAGTGCACGGACCTTCTCGATGTTGCCGATGGCGAGTACGGGCATCACGCTCCTCAGAGGCTACCCTTCTTAGCACCAGCGCCCTCAATAGAAGAGCACGCAGTGCGGGTGTTCGCGGCGACCGCGCCCCGTCAGCGCCCGTTGCCCCGGATTCCGGTGGAGCGCAGATAGAAGCGGGCCGTCTGCGCGAGGAAGCGCAGGGGGTAGCCGGGGTCGGCGAGCTGGCGCTGGAGCTCACCACCCAGTTCCGACAGCAGCGCCCGCAGCAGCGCCAGCTTGCTCGGGTCATCCAGCGTGGAGGCACGCCCCAGCGCGGGCAGGCGCCGCCGCCACACCGGGCTGCTGGCCAGCGCGGCCCTCACCCCGTCGAGCAGGTCCAGGAGCGTGGGCGGCATCAGGCCGATGGAGATGGACAGCGCCTCCTCGGAGGCCTGCGCCATGTGCCAGTACCCGCCCGGGATGTAGATGAAGTCCCCGGCGCCCAGCGCGTGCGTCTCCACGGGCGTCTGCTCCTGCGCCGCCAGGGAGCCGCTGGGCACGGACTCCGGCAGGGGCACGGGGTGGAGCGTGTTCTCCCTCAGCAGGTAGTCCTTGCGGCCCGCCGTCTGGAGGATGAACACCTCCTCCGGGTCGCAGTGCCAGCCGAAGCCGTGGTGCCCCGCGGGCGTGCAGTAAATGTGCAGGTTGATGCGGCCGTGCAGCTCCGCGCTGAAGGCGCGCGCCAGCTGGGCCAGCTCCGGGTGGTGCTGGTCCGGCTGTCGCAGCGCCAGCGTGTAGCCCTGCGCGAACAGCTCCCGCGCCGCCTTCGCCGTCGTGGGCCGCGCTCCCGGGTAGGGCACGCCCTGGCGCGCGAGCAGCACGTCGCAGGCCGTCTCCTCGACGAGGAAGTCGAGGGTCTCCCACGTCCCCAGGCGCTGGAGGCGCTCCGCGGCGGAGGCGCCGGTGAAGGGGCGCCGCTGGTAGTGCTCCTGGAGGAAGCGCTCCCGCGGAAAGCCATTCAGCAGTTCATCGAGCAGCATGGGCGTTCAATCTGCTCAGGCGCCGCCGAGCTGCGCATCCGGGTGCGCGGCTCGCAGCCGCACCAGCGAGGCGAGGCAGCTCTGCCACTCCCCCTTGGCCAGCGAGCCGGTGAACTCCTCCAGCACCGGCGCCACCACGCGGGCGAAGGCCGCGTCGTCCAGGCCCAAATCCCGCACCAGCTCGATGACGCGGCGCTTGGCCACGCTGGCGGACAGGCGCTTCTGCACCTCGCCCTCGCGGGCCTCCTTGGCGCGGCCCGGCGGCAGGCCGAAGAGCATCTTCCGCAGGAAGGTGCGCAGCGCGTCCACGTTGGCGAAGCGCTCCGTGCCACTGGCGGCCGGGGCCTCCTGGGCGCCCGCGGGCTTCCACCCCTCCGGCAGGTGCGTGGGCCGGTGCTTCTCCCAGAGGAGGCGCACCGCGAACAGGCCCACCTCGCGGTCCGCGCTCTGCATCAGCCACGCGAGCCGCTCTGCGCCGCCCAGCCGCGCGTAGTGCCGGCGGATGAGCTCCACCGCGACCTCGCGTGTGCTGCGTTTGGTGCTCTCCGTGAGGGCGAACACCTTCACCGGGTCCAGCTCCTCCGGCTGGAGCGTGTGCCGGGCGTCCGCGCCCTCCTCGCCCGCGCGCAGCAGGGCGTCATAGGCCAGGTTGCGGACCTCCTTCGCCTCGGCGTCCGCCAGCTCGTACACGCGCGTGTGCCAGCCCCAGGCGCGCAGCTCCGCGCGGGCAATGGCCAGGGCGAAGCGGCGCACGTCGTCACGCGAATCGGTGAGCGCGGGCCACAGCAGCTCCGGCGTGTACGCCTTGCGCGGCGCGCGGGGCTTGAGGTTGTAGGACTTCGACTCCGGCTGCTCCGGCCCGATGACGGGGTGGTGGCAGCGCAGGTACGTCTGCGCGAAGGCGCGCACGGGCACCGGCTGCTTCGCGCCCAGGGCCAGCTCGAAGAGGCGCTCCAGGCCCGCGGCCGCGTCGCCCGCGTCACTGAAGTCCGCGGGGGCCACGTTCTCCAGCAGGTAGCGGTGCGCGAAGCCGTGCAGCTCCGGGTCGGCGCGGCGGGCCAGCGCCAGCAGCCAGGGCACGGTGAGCTGGCGCGCGGTGAACAGCTTGCGGTTGCCCAGCAGGCCCAGCGCCACGCCCCGGTACTTCGCGCTGAAGACGCGCGCCTTCACCTGCTCCACGTCCAGCCCGGGCAGGCTGTCGGCGCGCATGAGCGCCTGGGTCGCCATGTTGCCGATGCGGGGATGCGCGGCCTTCTCCAGCAGCCACTCCGGGCCGATGGCCGCGGCCGGGTAGGCCGACAGCGCCCGCATCGCCAGGTTCTCCACGGGGTGGGGCTTCTTCTGCAGCCGCGGGTCGTCCAGCAGCGCCTTCCAGAAGTCCGAGGGCAGCTCGGTGGCGCCGTACTTGGAGCTGATGAAGCCCTTCACCCAGTTGAGCTGCTCACCGGTGCCCAGGTACATGTCGCGCAGGAAGTCCGCGGGCAGCTCCGCCCGGTCGAACGACTGCGCCAGCGCGCCCGCCGCGAAGCCCGACGTGGCCTTGTGCTGCAACAGCCGCCCCAGCAGCGCCACGCCCAGCTCGCGGGGGTTGCGCTTCTCCAGCGTGGCCGCGGCGAAGGACTTCACGTCCGGGGCGCCCTGGGCCACCAGCTCCTCCAGGCGCTCCGCCGGCAGGTCCTGCGCGTGGGCGCGGGCGTACTCGATGGCGTAGGCGCGGGCCTTGGCGCTGGGGGACAGGAGCAGCGCCAGCACCGCCTCATGCAGGCCCAGCTCGCGCAGCCGGCCCTGGTGGAACTCGGGCGAGCCCTGCAGCGTCTCCACCAGGAAGTCGTGCGCGCTGCCCAGCGGCCGGCGGGCGAGCCGGTCCAGCCACGCGGGCGTCACCTTGCGCAGCGCCTCCGGGAAGTCCTTGCGCAGGCCCTGGATGGCGAAGCTGGCGGCGGGGTCCGACTCACACACGTCCAAGAGGCGCATCAGCGCGTCCGGCGAGCGCTTCCACGCGTCCGGGAAGGCGCGGTGCTTCACCATGTCCGTCGGCGGCGGCATGGCGAAGGAGTCCTGCGAGTACTTGCCGCTGCCGTGCGCCCAGAGGTGGTGGGCCACCCAGACGCCGTACCAGGAGGTGTCCGGCGCGTAGTGGCGCAGCACCTCCACCGCGAACTGCGGGTAGAGCTCCGGCACGGCGGCGCCCAGGTGGCGCAGGTAGCGCCACGCGCGGCGGCGCAGGTAGGTGAGGGTGCCGCCGGAGACCTCGCGGCTGGCGCTGGGGCGGTGGCGCTCCACGTCGAAGCGCCAGGCGAGCACGCCGAACAGCTCCGCGTCGTGGTTGGCCTCCGCCAGCTTGTAGATGCGCTTGAGGCCGCCCCACAGGCCGAAGCGCAGGTCCGCGCGGCGGGCGATGTTCATCAGCGCCGCGCGCGAGGCCTGGGTGCCGCGCTGGTAGAGCGCCACCAGCAGGTCGGCCAGGGCCAGGCGGGGAGGGCGGGGCACGTCCTGCTGCGCGAGGTAGCGCTGCCACGCCTCGGAGGAGGCCTGACGCCGCCCGTCCGACTCGTAGTGCGCCCGGGCCTGGGTGAGCGTCCGCAGGAGCGCCTCGAAGGTGAAGGCGTCCTTCGGCAGCGGCTTCTCCGGCGGCTGCTCGGGCTGCGCGAGCAGGGCGAGGACGGCATCGGCCAGGTCAGGGGACTCGGCGCGGACCAGCCGCTCCAGGTCTGCCGCGCTCAGCGCATCGCTCGTGGACGTGGACATGGAGGGGGATTTACCACGCTACTTCTTCCAGAACATCAACGCGTCGAACAGGTCCAGCCCGGGGCCCAGGGCGGAGCGGGAGCTGTTGTTCTCGAAGTACGTCAGGTCCACGAGCAGGGCGACGGCCAGCACCAGCTGCCGCAGCCGGAAGTCGGTGCACTGGGGCTGGAAGTCGAGGGTGAAGTTGTCCGCGGCGCTGAAGCTCTCCTGCAGGAAGCCGCTCCAGCGTTTACGGACGACGGCCACCTCCACGTCATTCTGGAGGACGCGGAAGGTCCAGGGCCTGAACAGGGGCCCCTTCACGGTGGCGATGACGGCGCCGCCCGGGGTGACGATGTCCAGCCTGCGCCCCAGGAGGGTGAGGCGCTGCTGGATGCGCGCCATCAACCGGCCATCCCAGGCGAGGATGTCCGCCTTCGTGAGGATGAGGCTCCACGGGCGCTCCACCACGAGCGCCACGATGCCGCCCAGCGTCATGCACTCCAGGCGGGCCTTGTAGAAGGGCCAGAAGGTCCGCCGGAGCATCGCGCCCAAGCCACGGGCCTCCTCCTCCACGTACAGCGCGACGCGGCCCATGTCGTCGCAGACCTCGTAGCGGTTGCGCGTCTGGGCCCCGAAGATGATTTCCAGGCCCTCGCGAAACTGCCGCATGCGCAGCGCGGGGGTCTCCATCATTCCTTGGAGCGCCATGCGCAGCTCGGTGCCCATATGGCGCGGGTCGCCCGGGAGCCCCTTGCCCGCGCCGGAGGGCACCTCGACCTCGGAGAGCGGCTCCAGGGCCGCGCTGGCGGGCGCCTCGGGCTTGCGAGGCTCGCGGCCCCGCCAGTCCAGCTCCAGCTCGGTCGTGTCCGCGAGGGGGCGCTTGTCGCTCATTCACTTCACTCTAAGCCTGGGCCGGGCGCCCCGATAATCCCACCCCCCGCTCAGGGCAGGGGGTGCGGCATCACCTGGATTTCGCGCTCCAGCGTCTCGCCCTCTTCGAGGAAGAGCTCCTCCCGGTGGACGGTGAAGCGGGCGGGCTTGCCCTCTTCGAGCAGGACGATGAACGTGTACGTCCCACCTGGGAGCTGCTCGTACACCCACACGCCCTCCTGGCTCTTCGTGGCCGGGCGGATGTCGCCGAAGCGGGCCCGCGTGCGCAGCTCCCGAGCGGACACGGCCAGTGGCACCGTGCCCGCCAGCAGCGCCTGGTAGCGCCCTTCGCCCGGCCTGGCCGGAGGCATCCGGATGCCGAGCCGCAGCGTGCCGCCGCCGGTGGCCTCCGTGAAGGCGAACGTCACCTTCCCCATGGGGGGAATGGTCACGCGCCGCGGGAGGAAGGTCACGCCGCGGCCTTCCGCGTTCTGTCCCATGGTGGCTGACAGCGTGTAGGTGCCCGCCGGGACGTTCCGGGCCTGGAACGTCCCCAGCGCCTCGTCCACCGAGGCGGAGTACTCCCCGTCGTTGGCCACGAGCTGGACAATGGCTTCCGCGGGCCTTCCGTCGCGGTCCTTCAGGGTGCCGTCCACCTGCGCGCCGGGGTAGATTCGCAGCTCCAGTGCTTCGTCACCGGTGCCAATGCGCTGGCGCGTCAAGGGGTGGCCTCGGTAAGTCTGGACCAGCAGGTCCAGCGGGCGCGCCTCCAGCGGGGTGAAGGCGAACGTCCCGTCCGTGTCGGTGGCCTCCGCGGCGATGGGCGCGACCTCCTTCGTCCAGCCCCCTTCATCGGGCAGGTGGGCCTCGACGACGGCGTCCGCGATGGGGCGCGACGTCTCCGCGTCCACCACCCGGCCGCGCACGTTGCGTCCGGCCTCCAGCCGCACCTCGCCCAGGTCCATGTCCTGGCCCGCGGAGACCCGCACCTCGCGCAGCGCGCGTGTCAGCCCGGGGGCCTCGAAGGTCAGCCGCTGCGTGCCCTCGAACTCGGCGGCGAGCTCGAAGGCGCCCTGGGGGTCCCGGAAGGACTGCTGGTCAATGGTGAAGCGGGTAATGGGGGAGCCATCCCCGCGCACCACGCGGCCGCGGATGCGGCCCTGGCTTCGCAGCATCAGCCGCACGTCGTCCGCCCCGGACCTCGCGAAGACCACGAATGGGGAGCGCCCGGCCACCGTGGGGCCTGGGGCTTCGAAGACATATCCGTCCTTCGACGCGCTCAGCGCGCACGCGCCCTCCGTCAGGTGGTGCAGGATGAAGCGGCCCTCCGCGTCGCTGGAGGTGCCTTCGAAGACGCCGTCACGGGACCTTGGGAAGTTGTTCCCGTCCACCCGCGCGTCCGCCACCGGGCGTCCGTGTTCGTCCACGACGATGCCGGACACCGGGGCGCCCGTCTCCAGCCGCAGCGAGGCCTCCACGCGCTCCGTCCCTTGCACGGTGACGGTGCGCAGCGCCTTGGGCCCGCTGACGCCGAGGTCCGGCCCGGAAATCAGCGTGTACGTGCCCGGCCCCACCTCGGTGATGAGGAAGCGCCCCTCCGCGTCCGTTTCGGTTTCCTGGGAAGCCACCGCCTCTCGGGTGTCCACCAGGCTGAGCGTCATGCCGGGGATGGGCACGCCCTGGGTGTTCGTGACGACTCCCTCCACCCGGCCCGCCGCGCGCAGCGTCACGCTGAGCGCGGGGCCCGGCACGTCCACCCCCACCCGCTCCTCGACGTGCCCAGGGCGGGTGAGGACGAGCGTGTAGTCCCCAGGGTCGGGGAACGTGAGCTCGAAGCGGCCGTGTTCGTCCGAGGTGGTGGGGTCGACTTCTTCGCGGAAGGTCCCGGTCTCGACGTGAAGCGCGTCGTCCACGTCGATGTCCACGTCGGACAAGGGGTTGCCCTGGGCGTCGGTGACGGTGCCTTGGAGGAGGTGGGCGCGCGCGAGGGTGAAGTCCACGCGCTCACCGGGGCTGGCGACCACGTCACGGAGCTGGCCCTGGTGGCCGGGGGCCATGACGTTGAAGATGTAGGGCTCCATTCGCAGGGGGCCCAGCCGGAACCGGCCATCCTCCGCCGTGGTGACGTCGTCCGCGGGAGGCGCCCGTCCCCTGGCCGCGCCGGCGCCCACCCTGGCGCGAGCGATGGGGCGTCCGGACTCGTCACGCACCGAGCCCTCCACGTAGACGAGCGTACCCAGCCGCACGGTGGCCTCGGCGTCCCCGCCTTCCTCGGTCAGCGACACCGTGGCGAAGCCGTGCTCGCCTTGATGCGCCGCGCGCACCTCGTAGTCGCCCGGCGCGAGTGGCTCGAAGGAGAAGCGGCCCTGGTCGTCCGTCACGGTGACATGCGGCGTGTCCTCCACGAGGACCTCCGCACCGGACACCGGCTTGTCCTGGGCGAGCACGCGGCCGGACAGGCGTCGCGGTGGATGAAGGACGACGGGGTCGAGCTTCTCCGCGTCCACCTCTTGGAGCGACTCCGTGAGCAGGCCCTCGCGGGTGGCGACGACGGTGTATTCGCCCGGCGGGAGTGGGCCGAAGGCGAAGCGGCCGTCCGCGTCGGCCAGGGCATCGAAGAAGCGGGTGTGGTCCTGGTGGAAGAGCGTCAGGCGCGCACCGGGCAGCGGTGTGCCGGACTCGGCGACGACGCGGCCAGGGAGAAAGCGGCCTGCTTCGAGCACGAGCTGCACGTCCTGGGCGTCGGTGCGGACCTCCAGGGCCAGCGTGGCGTGGCGCTCGCCGATGGCCCAGAGCGCCACCAGGCCCTCGGGGAGGTCTTCGAGCAGGAACGTTCCGTCCGCCGCGGTGCGGGCCTGGGCCACCACGGGCGCGGCGCCGTGGCCGGCCTCGACGAGCGCGCGCACCAGCTCCTCGGGCTCGCCGATGCAGCCTCCGGAGGACAGGGGCAGCTCCGGTGAGCGCGTGTCGCATGGGCGCGCGGACAGGGACTCGCCGGGCATGTCGCGCGTGGCGGAGACCTGGATGCCCGCGGCGGGGCGGCGCTGCGAATCGAGCACGCGTCCGCGGAGCGAGTGGTCGCCACGCGGTGGGGGCGTCGGGACGCCGAGGTCGCGCCGTGATGGGGTTCGCCGCGCGGTGGAGGCGGCTGGCCGCTCGCCGGTGTCCTCCCCCCGGTGGACGAGCGCCACGGCCAGCAGCAGCACGAGCCCCCCGAGTGCGACCATCACCACCGGTTGTCTGCGCATTGCGTCCCCCGGAGCGTGAGCCCCGCGTCGAAGCCGGAGCATATCTTCGCCCGGGGGCTCAGGCGGGCGCTACGGGGTGGCGGCGCCGGGTGTCAGGGCCTCGATGCGCGCCTTCTCAGAGACCATGAGATTCCGGACGTGCTCACGCAGGGACGCCACGTCGGTGAAGCCGCTGGGGTCGACGGGGGGCATGACCTGGACGTGGCAGCGGGAGGAGGTCTCCAGCACCAGGCCATGCTTGGGCAGGGTGCGGGCGGTGCCGGTGAGGACCACGGGGATGATGGGGCAGCGCTGCTTCAAGGCCAGCGCGAAGGCGCCGTCCTTGAACGGCTTCACGACGCCGTCGAAGGAGCGCGTGCCTTCGGGGAACATGAGGATGGGCACGCCGCGAGACAGCCAGTATTCGCAGGCCGCCATCATCTTCATGATGCTCGCCTTGTCACCGCGCACCAGGGGGACATAGCGGTTGAGCCGCATGTTCCAGCCGATGAGCGGCAGCTTGAAGTTCGACGCCTTGGAGACCCACTTGAAGGGGCGGTAGAGGCCGAAGAGGACCAGGATGTCGCCGAGCGACTCATGGTTGGCCACGAGCACGGCCGGGCCCCGCCAGGGCAGGTGTTCGCGGCCGTCGATCTCCAGGCGCCAGAGCGGGTTGACGTAGAAGTAGAGCTGCGCCCAGAAGCACGAATACAGGTGCAGGACGCGGCCGTCGCGGTCGAACGGCAGCGTGACGGCCCACACGAGCACGGCGCCCACGAAGAGCACGGCGCTGGAGAGCATCAGGAACGCCCAGAAGACGATGGAGAAGAGGAGTCGAATGGCGCGCAGTGTGCCACAGGCTCGCGGGGCGTGGGCTTGTACTTGGGGGCCCACGGGCGTCAGAGGCCCTTTCAGGAGTCCTCTTCCGTGCCGCACCAACGTGCCCTGGCGCGGTGCCTCCGCTCGCAATGGTTGGAAACCCAAGAAGCGCGAGTGAGGCTGTCTGGTAGATTCGAGCCGGGAGGGCGTGCATTGCCCCGACTCGTTGCCATTCTTTACCTGCTGGTGTGATTCGCTGTCCCGGCGCAATCCCTCACGGACCCGCGTGAGCGTGTCATTCTCGCAGGCCCTGAAACGCAACAGCGACTGTGGCGACGGTCGGCGCTACGAAACGAAGCAACGATGGTTGGGTTTGGCCCTGTCTCTGGAGTTGTCGGGGGGAGAAGGCAGGGGGCCTCCCCGGCGCGTCAGGCCGTCCTCGACGCCATTGACGAGGTGAAGCGCTCCATGGAGGGCATTGAAGCCGCGCGCGCTCGGCTCGCGTCGCGTCCGCCCGCGCTCGGTGGCCGGGGACTCCATGGGGCATTCACGCGCTACCTCGACCATGGCTCCAGGCAATGGGCCTGGCTCCGAGGAACGCTCGGGAGCGCCACCGGGTTGGTGGGAGTGGCGTCACAGGTGGGGGACTCCGACATGGAGCGGGGCCTCCTCCGCATGTCGGGGCCGCGACTCCAGGCCGCGATGTTTGGCGCGCTGTTGCTGGCCACGTGGGTGGACTTCCTCCAACTCGCTGACGCCGTGCTTCGACAGTGCCCCGCCTATAGCGTTGAGAAGCTGTTCGCGGACCTGAATCGAGTTCTAGGCCTGATGGCTCCGACGCTGGCCGACCTCGCCTCGGGGGACTCGGAGCGCGTCGAAGAGGCGGCGACCGCGATGCCCGAGTTGATGGGGAAGCTGACCCACGAGTTCGACGCGATTCATCGAGGCGCCCGCGCGGCCATGGAGAACGGCGCCAAGCTCATGGTGGCGGCGCAGGTGGTGGAGATGTTCACCATGGTTTCCACGATGAAGCTGTCACTCCCCTGGTTGCCTCCGGCTGGACCCGCGACGCTCGGCGTGGGGCTGGTGATGAGTCCGGGTGGCGTCATGGTGGGCTCGCGAATCGTCGTCTCCGCGGAGTGGGTGGAGATGATGCGAAGGCTGGTGCAGGCGGGAGTCCTCTCCGTTCCGGCTGTGAGCGCGGCCATCCGCATCCACGGCGGACAGGTGCTGATGGCGCAGGCGCACCAGGACTTGCCCAAGGGCGTGCGCGATGCGTTGGGTGACAGCCCCGAGGTGCGCGGCATGAGGGTGACAGGCAGGGCTGGCGCGGGCATGTCCGAGGCGCCGAAGCACCACGTCCTGCCGAAGGAGCACCGCGAGTGGTTCGAGGCGCGCGGCTTCAAGGGCGACACGGACATCGACCAGTTCTGCGTGCGGCTGGAGCGGGCCCACCACGAGGCGATTCATGGTGGTGGAAACTGGAAGCTGGGGCGCATATGGCCGGGCGAGTGGAATCGGATGATCATGCGCGTACTGAGCAAGGCTGAGAGTGAGACAGGCCGAGTGTTGACTCGGAATGAGATCCTGAAGATCGTCGCAAGGAACATGAGAACCCATAAGCTCCCGATGAACTTCGTTCCTGGGAGAAGTCGATGAGCGAGGATCGTTCCTGGCAGGGGAACTGGAAGGCCCGCCTCTATGAGCGAGTTCGCGAGCGCGGCTACAACTCGCTGACGGCCTTCGCCAATGCGCGGCCTGCTATCCCGCTGTATCTCCTGGCCGACGAGCTTGGGCGGGACGACATCGCGGGAGTACAGGTGTTGAGCGGGCTCCTCGACGAAGCGGAACGACAAAGGCATGTCACACGCTTTGTTCGCGACATGCTCGTGCGCGAGCTGTCCGAGAGCTTCCCCGACGGTTGGCCGACCGTGATGGATGATGATGGCCGCTTCGAGGTCGCCCAAGCGCTCGGCTGCTGGTACGGACACGTACCCGAGTCCCACCAAGAGCGTGCCGATCAAGTCATGGCAGCGCTTCGCGCGACTCCTCCTCGTCCTGGCTGGCGCCCGCTCGGCCCTGACGACGAGCTTCTGCGAACGCTCCTCCCCGACGAAGAAGCCTGAGCGTCAGCGGCGCGAAGCACGGGCCGCGACGACAGCCCTCCCAGGACCGCGCCTTCGCGCCCACAGATTTAACTCGGCTTAATTCAACGGGAGCGTGGCCGGGCGCGATACTCGGTTCATCAGGGCCGTGGGGGCCCAGAGGGGGAAGTGAATGTCACGCATCCAGAGCCGTTCATTCTTCACACCGTCGTCGACTCCGGTGGCGCCGCGGAGCAGCCCCGCGTCTCGGGAGTTGGGGACGCAGGGGGCGCCGCCCGCGCCTCCGCGCAACCCCGTGCGAGACACGTTCGAGCAGGCAGTGAGCCTCGATGCGCTGCGGCGCTTGCAGGGCTTGGCGATGCAGGTGAGCGTGGCGCCCCACTGCGCCGCCCCGCCGTCCCAGCCGCGGGGCGGTCCGCCCTCGCTGACCGACGCCACGGACGTTGGCGGCGTCGCCTTCAACCAGGTCGACCGCGCCGATGGTGGCCCCGTCACGCGCCTGCAGCAGTTCCTCGAGGGCGCGGGTTACCTGGACATGGGCGGCGCCGATTACGGCACGTTCGGGCGCCTGACACAGGCGGCCCTGCGGGACTTCCAGACCGCCGAAGGCCTCAGCCCCGCGGACGGCAACATGAGCCCGGCCACGCTCGCCGCCATGCAGCGCCCCCAGCACCCGGCGGCGGACCCGTCGATGGCCTCCCTGGCCCAGGCCTACGCGCCGCAGCTCGGGCGGCCCATGAGCCCGCTGGAGCCGGGCAGGGACGGCGCGATGGTGCAGCAATTCGAGCACGGCACCCTCACGCGCCTGCCGGGGGGCGAGGTGCGCGTGCAGGACCTGAACGGCGAGGACCTGGTGCCCCCCGTGTCCCCGAGCACCGTGTCGACGCTGGAGGAGGCGACGGCCTTCCACGTCGCCCAGTGGGGTGCGGAGGGCTACAGGGACTTCAACGATGGCAGCAAGTACTACGGCGGCAATGACTGCGGCCCGGCCTCGGTGGTCATCGCGGCGACGGCCGTGGGCGCGATGGCGCCTCCGGGCGCGGCCGGAGCGGGCGAGGCCATCGACACGGTGCGGGAGAACATCCTCGACGACCCGGACTCGAACACGTCCGTGACGATGACCGTGAACCAGGTGGCCGAGGGCGTGACGGACGCGGGCGCCGTGGCCACCGTCGTAGGCTCGGCGGACGTCGACATGGCGGCCGTGGACGCCGCGCTCTCTCGCGGGCATCCCGTCATCCTCGGAGGCAATCCCTTCGGCAACGACCCCGACCACCAGGCCTGGGGGCCCACGGCGCGTGCCGATGACAACTACCTGATGGGCGAGAACTTCGGTGGCCACTGGGTCACCGTGACGGGCATGACGGAGTCGGGCAACTACATCGTCAATGACCCGCTCTGCCCCAACGGCCCCATCGAGGTGACGCCGGAGCAGATGGCCGAGTACGTGGACGGCAACCTCGGCATGGTGGAGGTGAGTCCCACGCCCGTTCCCGTGTCGTGATGCGGGGCCCGGCCGCGGAGCCAGGGCTGTAGTAGCGTCGCCTGTCAGCCGGAGAGGACATGATTCCTCCGGCTGACACACGCGTGAAGGGCGTCCATGGCAACCCTGAAACAGGTCGCGTTCCAGATGGCGAGGACTCCCGCTTCAGGTGCCCTGGTGCGCTTCGGCTTCGCGCACGCGGACCGGCTCCTGCCGCTCACCTCCGTGGCGCGCTCGGCGCATGCCGCCATCTACCGCCACCCGCGTCCGGTCTACGGCACCTTCCACCACATCGCCGTCCCCCTGCATGGCGTGCCGGATGTCTTCGCCCTGGCGCATCCGCGCCATGCAGGGCTCCGCGCGGGCCTCTTCGCGCTCATCGCCAGCGCCCGGCAGCGGGCCCCGTCCTCAGTGCTCGTCAACGCGGGCCCTCGCCAGGACGTCGGGCAGGTGCACTTCCACCTCACGGACGGCGCGCCCTTCAGCGACGCCGTCCGCGCGGAGGCCCTCACCTGGCCGGACTGGGACGAGGCCGTCCGCGCGCTGACCTCCGTCCCCGGCATCCAGGAGCGTTATCGCGCCGGCTTCTCGCTGCTCCAGGACGCGGGGGACGCGCGGGTGCGCCTTATCTGAGACTCACGCCGTTGGAGACCAGAGGTCCGCCAGCGCGCCCGCGGCGTGGGCCTCGGTGTAGCGGCGCAGGTCCTCCGCGTTGTCCGCCTCGAGCCAGCCAGACGCGATGGGCACGGCGTGAATCGCCACGCCGTCGCGGATGAGGTCCTGGAGGAAGGTCGTCATCGACGTGTTCCAGTAGCGGGCATCCTGTGCCACGCGCAGGTCGAAGCGCTCGAAGAGCGCGTGCAGCACCCCTGGAGCGAAGCGCAGCAGGCCGATGTACTGTCCTTGCACTTCGTCGACCGACCGCACCCGCGCGCCGATGTCGATGATGCGCTCACCCTCCAAGCGCAGCGACTCGCAGTCCGTCGTGGGGTCCTCCATCCGGAGCTCCCAGAGGCGGCGCCACCGCGTGTCGACGGCGACGTCGATGTCCCGGGACGCGGCGAGCATCGTCCCCAGCACCTCGCGCGAGAAGACGATGTCCCCGTAGGCGACGAGGACGGGCTCGCTCCGCGACACCACGGGCAGGCTGAAGCGCAGCGTGGCGACCATGTTGCCCGTGGTGTAGGCCGGGTTCACCACCACGCGCACGTCGCGCCCCGCTTGAATCTGCTCCGGGTACGCGCCCGCCATCACCGTGACGTCGACGCCGAAGTGCTTGTAGACGGCCAACTGGTGGTCGAGCAGCGCCGCCCCGGCCAGCTCCACCAGACACTTCGGCCGGCTCGCCGCCAGCGGCCCCATGCGGGTTCCCAGCCCCGCGGCCAGAACGATTGCTTTCACAGGTTGTATGCCTCCATGAAGTCGAGGACCGCCGCCAGGTGATGAGGCGCGCGCTCGGGGTGCCAGAGGATTCCCAGCGCGCGCCGCTGCCTGCTCGCGAAGGCCTCCACCGAGCCCTCCTCCGAGCGCGCGAGGACGTCCCAGCCGGCGGGAACGGACTGCTCCTCCACGCCCCAGTGGTGGAAGCTCGCCACCTCCGCCGGGCCCCGCCACGCCCTGGCGAGCGGGCCGGTCAGCGCGTGGCGTACACGCACATGTCCCTCGACGCGCACGAGCCGCATCCCCGCGGCGAGCGCGAGCATCTGCGCGCCCCGGCACACGCCGAGCAGCGGCGTCCCCGCCCGGGCGGCGAGCGACAACAGCACGGACTCCGCCTCGTCCCGCGCGGGGACCTGCGCCTCACCCGTCCCTGGTGCGTCGTTGCCTCCGGTGAGGATGACGAGCGCGGGACGGAGGGCCTCGAACTGGGCGGTCGCCGCGGCGGCCACGTTCACCGCGGGGAACGGCACCCAGCCCGCCTCCCACAGACACGCGGCCCAGGAGGACTCGAGCGCGTCCCGCACCTCCGGGCGCCCTGGGACGCGGTCGCTTCGCTGGGTGAGCAGGACCACGCGTCGCTCACTCATGGATGAGCCTGCGCCCCCCGCAGTCCAGCGTCATCACCCGCCCGCCCGACAGCCGCCGGAACTGCTCCCGGCCCACGCCGATGGCGGCGGGGAGCTGCAGCTCGGTGCAGCGCACGGCCATGTGTGAGTTCGCGCCACCGTACGCCGTGACGATGCCGGCGACGCCGAGCGCGAGCAGGCCGTCATAGCCAGGGTCGGCGCGCTCCAGCAGCACGATGGCGCCGCGGACGTGCTCCGGGTCCGGCAGGCCGTTGGCGACCAGGACCGGCGCGCGCACACAGGCCTGGGTGACGAACAGGGGCTGCTCGCCGCTGCTCACGTGGAAGAGCAGGTGGGACGTGCGCACCAGGATGTCCGGCAGCTCGATGAGGTTGACGGCGGCGGCGTGTTCGCGCGCCTCGTCCACGGCGTCACGGCACCACCGCCTCGCCTCGGCTGGCGAGAGCCCGAGCGCCGCCTCCACCTGCTCCAGCGACAGGTGCGCGAGGTCATCGCGGCTGAGCCCCAGCGGCTCTCCCCACGCGGCGAGGTGCTCGAGCACGCCGCTGAGCGTCTTGGTGAACACATGCTTGCCGTACTCGCGGCCCGCGATGGCCGCGCCCAGGTGGCCGAGGAACGCGTCGCTCGTCAGTGCCAGCCCCGCGCCCTGGAGGCCCGCGTCGAGGCGCTCCAGGAGGTCCCGGGAGAGCGGCGCTGCGTCTCTGGGAGGCTCCTCCGCTCCCGAGATGAGCGGACCGAAGTACCGCTCCGGGTCCGCGCCATAGCGCGGCATCCGGATGTCGTAGGTCCCCGGGCGAAGGTGCCCGAACTCCGCGACGAGCGCCTCCAGTCCCAGCGCGCCCCGCCGCACGCGGAGCGCGTCCGCTTGCAGTTGCCCAGCCACTGTCCGGATGCGCTGGAGCACCTCGCGCTGTTCGCTCGCGTCGAGCACGCCTTCGCGCACGAAGCTCTTGAGCAGCGCGGTCACCACGAACGCCGTTCTCGCCAGGTGCGCGAAGGGCAGGGTGCCCAGCTCCCGTAGGCGCGCGAGGACGGGGCCGAGCCCACCCTCGAAGCCAGGCGCGAACGGGTGGGCACGCAGCCGCTCCACCTGCGCCAGCCAGGCGGGCAGGTCGCGGAGCCCGTTGAGCGTGAGCTCCCTCAGCGCCGCGGCCAGGGCGTCCAGCTCCTCCGCATCCACCGAGGCCCCATAGTGGCGCCTCAGCCGCTCCCGCAGGCCCAGGCTCGCGCAGGTGTCGGCGATCTCGAACTCCACCTTGTCGTGCAGCTCGGGGGACTCGGCCAGCCGGGCGAGCTGGTGGGAGACCAGGGCCTCCGCCACGTGCGACGGGGTGACGGCGGGGATGAAGGAGTTGAGGGAGGCCCGCACGTCCACGTAGGCATGCCCCGCGAAGTCGCGGAGCAGGGGAACGCCGCGCAGGTCGCGGTACCCGTAGCCGGCGCGCTGCTCCGCCCAGGTCCTGTCTGTGATGAGCCCGCCGTAGAGGCTCCGCGCGAGCGGCAGCGGGCGCCGGCCAATCATCTCCGCGGGGTTCCAGTCCGTCATGGTGCTGTAGACGGGCCCCTCGCCGACGACGGGGCTCCTCGGCCGCAGCAGCGCCTGGTGCGCCGTGCAGGCCTCCGCGAGCAACCTCGCGCGGTGGACCTCGCTCCCCTCCGGAAGCGACGCGCCCTTGGCGATGGGCCGCACCTGGAAGAGGTGGAAGTGGCCGCCGGCCATCGCGAACTCGATGTCGAGCGCCTCCACCCCGATGAGCTTCACCAGCTCGCGGCCCACGGTGACGACGCGGCGGAGCGAGTCCGGCAGCAGCCCCTTGGGGACGCCGTGCTCCACATACGCGGAGGAGGGCTTCTCCAGGGCCCCGGACGTAATCTGGTCCGTGCGCCCGCTGTGTACGTCCGACGCCACCACCCAGTAGGAGGCCAGCGTCTCCGGGTGCCGCGCCATCAGCACGCCGCTCTCGCTCACGGGGTAGACGTAGGACTGGAGGAAGACCTTCTCCGCCGCCGCCCCCGGGCCATACGAGCCGAACACGTCCGAGATGGCGCCGCTGAGGGCCTCGGCGTCGCCCGCGTCCACGTCGAGCACCGACAGGAAGCGCCCGGCGTTCGACGCGCTCCACGCATCCTCCGCGGAGCAGGAGGAGCGGACCACGACGCGCTCGCTCCCGAAGCGCTCGCGCACGCGCCGGAGCACGTCGTCCCTGTCCCGGGCCCACTCCTCGCCGCGCACCACGAGCGGCTGGCAGATGCGCCATGGCCCGTGCAGCTCCGAGAGGACGTCGAGCGTGCGCGCCTTGTCCCCCAGGACGAGCCGGCCCACGGGGGTGAGCGGCTCGCTCGTGGCCTCGTCCTCACGGAGCTCGAGGTGGGCCACGTCTCCGGCCTGGGCGAGGCGGCCCGCCACCTCGTCCAGGTCCCAGCCCTCCAGCGCGCCTCGCACGGCCTGGGTCCTCCCCAGGATGAACCGGCACGCTCCCCGCCAGGTCGCGACGACGGCGGGGGCCTGCTGGAGCAGCGCGTGGAGCGCGCGCGGCCGGGGGAGCACCGTTCCCTTGAAGACGAGCGTCAGCGGCGCGCCGTCATACGACTGGGCCAGGGTGCTCAGGACACGCTCGGCCCAGACGCGCATGGAGGCGTGGGTGGGGCCGATGCTTCGGCTCCGGCAGTCGGGCGCGCTTCCGACCCGCGGGGTGAGGTGAAGCGTCGCGGTGTCACGGTCCAGGGCAGTCACGGGCAGCCTCGCACGGGCGGACGTGGCGCATGGCACGAGCGAGGCATCGCATTGTGGCCCCTGCCCACGTGTGGTGGATTGAATGCATGAGAACCTTCGCCACGGATGAGCGGCTCGCGTATCGCCGCGCGGGCAACGAGCTGCAGCCCCGCCCGTCCGAGGACCATGTCCTCTCCTACGAATACCGGCTGATGCAGTTGCCGCTGGTGCGGCCCGACCATCCGGAGGTCGTGCCGTTCGACCTCAAGGCCGGCTATGACTGGCTGGGCACCTACCGCGCGCCGCGCGTCTCGCTGGTGGGCTTCGTGGACTTCGGTGCCTTCGCCCAGAGCCCCCAGTTCAACCGCTTCATGAACGCCGTCGCCATGACGGCCGCGGCGCGGAAGATTGCGTGGGACCTCGTCGAGCGGCGCAAATACAGACACCACTTCACCATCTGCAACGGGCTGCATGAGCGGATGCCCGCGCAGGACATCGTCCCCTTCGTGAAGCAGCGACTGGAGGGCTTCCCCCGCTTCCGCGTCCAGGTGAAGGGCGGCTGGTTCTGGGGCAAGAAGAACGGCCGCATCTACTTCCCCGTCTACCCGGAGCTGACGGAGGGCCCGGCGCCGGTGGACCACCTCACCGAGGTCCAGAAGCGGCTGGGGCACTCGCTCCACCCCGGCTTCTACATCGGCTGTTTGCAGTTGATGGACCACCTGCGCTTCAACGCCGAGCTGGACGTGCATGAGGCGGACGAGCTCTTCGGCGTGCTGCGGAGCTTCCGGGAGACCGTCATCGTGGAGCTCGAGGTGAACGAGCTCTCCATCCTGCGCACGCACGACGACCTCATCCTCAAGAGCCGGGTGCTTGACCGGGTGCCGCTGGCGGAGTGACGGGCTCATTCGAACTCCTGGAGCGCGCTGCGCAGGAGCACGCGCTCGTAGGCGTTGCGGACCAGCGCCCCCAGCGGACCGATGAGCCGCGTGAGGTCCGTCTCGCGGTACAGCGCGGGCTGATGGAGCAGCTCCAGCACCGTGGCGATGAGCGCCGGCTCCACGCGGTAGTCGAACATCCCGGGCCGCCGTGGATGCGCGAGCCCCGCGCGCACCACCTCCGCCACCCGCGGGGCTTCGTGGGCCACCCCGCGCAGGTACAGCTCGCGGGACGCGTCGTGCTCGGCGCGGAGCGCGGCGAACTGGCTGCTGGCCTCGCGCCACGGTCCGACGAGCGCCTCGGGGAAGGGGGCGATGAGCTCCACCTCCTCGGCGAGCCGCAAGCGCAGGTGCATCAGGAACTCCATGGGCGAAGGCCGCCACGCCCGTCCCACGAGCGCCTCCGGGAGCTGCTGCCCCGGCGACGTGGCGCGACGGGTGGGCTGTCCCTGTGACGCCAGGAGCAGGCGCAGCTCGCGGGGGTCGAAGGCCGTGGCGGCCTCTTCCAGCGTCGCGCGGGTGTCATCCGAGGAGTGCATGAGGCTCAGCGCGCGCGTCGGGGCTTGTAGCCGGCTGCGCAGGTGGTGCGGCGAGCGTTTGCGCGGGTCCGCGGAGCCCTTGAGCGCCTTGAACGCCGCGCAGGCCGAGCGCCCCGGGGTGTGGAGGAGCAGCGCGCAGGAGGGCTCGAGCAGATAGATTTCGCTCGGGACGGCCCACGTCTTGTCGACCGCGATGGGGCGGTTGGGGCTGTAGACCGCCTCGATGGTGCTCTGCGTGTACTGGACGAAGCGCCGGTCCACGACGTGGAAGCCCTCACGCTGGAGGAACGCGAGCGCCTCCTCGGCCAGCCCGAGCCCGAGGGCATACGGGTCGAAGAACGTGAAGACGAACGCCTCGCTCCCAGGACGCGTGGCGAAGTCGTCGACGAGGCCGGACACACTGGCGAGGTTTCTCATGGGTGTTCTCCGCTCCCGGGTTCGACCAGCCACAGCGCCTCGGCCGGCGCGAGCGACACGGGCCCGCTGCCCTGGCGCCCGCCGAGCAGGTCCTTCCAGGTCCGCAGGGGCGTGGCGACGGACACGGGCTCCACGCCGAAGTTCACCAGGACGTGCAGGGGCTGACGGTCATGGCTCCGCGCCAGGTGGAGCACCCGCGGGGCGGGCAGCCGCGCCTCGCAGCCGCCGTCCTCCATCAGCGCGGGCGCCTGCTCGCGCAGGTGGATGAGTCTCAGAAGGGACTTCAGGATGCGCGCATGCACCGGTCGCCGGACCCGCTCGCGGAGCGCTTCGTAGGCGTAGCGGTGCCGGTTCGCGGCGCGCGGGTTCGAGGGCTCGAACTCCACCGCGTCCGGCAGTCCGAAGAGCGTGGGGAAGTAGAGACAAGGAGTCGCGGGGAGCGCGAAGAGGAGCGCGTGGGCGGCCAGGTAGCGCTCGACGTCGAGCCCCGCCTCGGTGGAGAAGATGCGGTGCAGGGAGCTGTTGAGCTCGTAGGGCCGTGACTCGCCCCTCACCTCCGCGTGGGACACCTGGACCCCCGCGCGCTCCAGCCGCGTGAGCACGCGCCGCAGGGTGGGCGCGTCGAGCGGCGGGTCCATGGGCCGCAGGTGTACGCCGTCATGAGTCTGGAGAAAGGCGTAGCCGTCGCGGTGGCGCGCATCGGACGCGGACGCGTTCACCCAGTCCACCAGGGGCTGCCCCTCGCCCGCCAGGGCCGCCGCGAAGACGAGCAGCGGCGCCGCGAGGTGGTTGTCGTGCTGCGCCAGCTCCTCGCCCAGGTAGCACCGCTCCCCGGCGCCGTGGTCCGTCTCCGCGAGCAGGCGCACCGAGGGGTCCACCAGGTCGGCCACGGCGCGCAGCGCGCGCACCAGGACCTTCGCCTCGGGCTGGTGTGGCCCGCCGGGCACGCGCTTCCACGCGTGGGGAATGGCGTCCAGGCGGATGACGCGTGCGCCCGCCGCCACCAGCCGCAGGAGCGTCCGCGCCATGCGCTCGAAGACGTCCGGCGAGCCATGGTTGAGGTCCACCTGCGCGCGCCCGTAGGTGCACCACGCCCACACGGGACGCCCCCCGGCGTCGAAGCGCTGGAGGAGGGGAGCGGTGCGCACCCGCGTGCCCCACTCGATGGTCCGTGGCTCCTGGAAGAGGTGGAAGTCCTCCGGCCGTCCCGCGCCACGCAGCACCTCCCGGAACCCCGGGTGCGCGGTGGATACGTGGTTCAGCACCAGGTCGAGCATCAGCCCGCCGCCCACCTCCGCCAGCCGCTCCAGGTCCTCCCACCCGCCCAGGCGTGGATGCACGGCCTGGTGGTCCACCACCGCGAAGCCGTCGTCGCCGTCCGACACATAGGGCGGCAATACGTGCAGCAGCGTCGTCCCCAGGGGGCCCACCTCCTCGTCGAGGAAGCGCCGCAGCGCCGCGAGGGGCGCCACGCCGCCGTCGGCCACGTGGTCCGGGTACACGGTGATGACCGCGGGCCGCGCGCTCGCCGCCGCGTGTCCGGGCCGGATGCGCGCGCGGACGTCCTCCGCCTCCGCCGCCAGCGCCTGGGCCCGCGCGTCCGCGCGCTCCGCGCCATGGAGCCGGCCCAGCGCTTCTCCGAGCCGCGCCATCGCCGAGGCGCGGACCGGTTCAGCCATGGTGCGGGGGGTGGTCATGCCTGGTGCTCAAGGACGTAGGTGATGCTGCCCTGGAGGAACTCCACCGCGCGCGCCAGCTCCGGCTCCGCCGACATGCGCGCGGCCATGCGCTGATGCAGCGCCTCGATGCGCGTGAGGCAGTCACCCAGCGGGCCCGCCGCGCAGTCCGCGAGGATGGAGAGCCCCTCCGCCAGCAGCGCCCGGTCCACCTCGCCCGCGGTGGTCATCGCCTTGCGTGACTCGATGAGGAGCCACTTGCGCGACGCGCTGGTCACCCCCAGCGTCGCGAGGATGGAGACGAGCGCCTCCTCCACGGCGATGCGCGCGACGTGCCGGCTGGACTCCTCGCTGGTGGGGCGGTGGCTGATGGCGTCCTCGAGGTACTCGTGGACCTCCATGAAGTGCCGCACCGTGAGATAGGTGGGCAGCAGCTCGACGAGGAACTCATCCCGCCAGCTCGCGACGAGGCTCGGGTTGAGCAGCGGCACGCCGGTGCGCAGGCGGTGCAGGAAGCGCAGCTCCGGGCCGTCGATGATGGGGACGAACTTCAGCTCGGACGGCTTGTAGAGCGCCGGCGCGATGGCCGTCATCCACGTCATGATTTCCGCGACGCGGCCCCGCTCGGCGAGCTCGATGTTGACCTCGATGCCGTCGCAGTACTGGAGCGCCTCGCTGAAGCGGCTGTTCTTGAAGCGCATGCCCTCCCGCGCCGTGACGAGCGACGTGCGGTGCGGCACCAGCACCATCAGGTCCACGTCCGAGCTGGGCGTGCCATTGCCGGCCGCGAGCGAGCCCGTCAGCAGCACGCCGCACGAGGCGGGGTCGCTGACGAGCTCCGGAAGGATGCGTTCGAGGTCCACGCCGTGGGCGCGGAGCGTCTCCGCGGTGAGCGGCTGGCCATCGGAGAGCTGATGCGTGCGCTTCATGAGGTCACCTTCCCCTGCCCCTGCTGGGACAGTTGCAAGTCCGAGAAAACGTCCGCGCACGCGTCCGCGACGGTGTGCACCATCTGCGCCTCATGCGTCCGCATCACGCTCAGGCGCAGCAGGCCGCGGCCGGCTGGGACGGCCGGGTGGATGACCGGGTTGGCGTAGATGCCCCGGTTCCACAGCAGCCGCCACGCCTGGAGGGTGTCGAAGTCCGCGCCCACCTCCACGCTGACGATGGGCCCATCCGACGGCAGGGGCCGCAGCCCGCGCGCCGTGAGCGCCTCGCGCAGCGACGACACCCGCGCCTTCAGCTCGCGCACCAGCTCCGGCTCCGTCTGGAGGATGCGCAGGGCGGCGAGGGCCGCGGCCACGGAGGCGGGCGTGTTGGATGCGGTGAAGAGGAAGGGGCGCGTGAGGACGCGCAGGGCTTCAATCTGGTCCGCGTCCCCGATGATGGCGCCGCCGCAAGAGCCCAGGCTCTTGGAGAAGGTCACCGTGATGAAGTCCGCGTCCTGGACGATGCCCTCCTCCTCCACCGTGCCCAGCCCCCGCTCGCCCACCGTGCCCAGGCCGTGGGCCTCGTCCACGATGAGCGCCAGCCGCGTGGCGCGGCACACCTCCAGGAACCGGCGAAGCGGCGCCCGGTCCCCACGCATGGAATAGACGCCCTCCACGACACAGAGGCCGGGGAGGTCTTCCTGCGTCGCCTGGCTCAGCAGGTCCTCGGGGTCGTTGTGCGCGAAGCGCTTCATGGTCGCGCGCGCCAGCCACACGCCGTCCAGGACGGAGGCGTGCATCTCCTCGTCCACCCAGGCGCGGTCATTGCGGCCGAGCAGCGAGCTCATCAGGCCCAGGTTGGCGCCGTAGCCGGTGGAGAACACCATGGCGCCCGTGCGGCCATAGAAGCGGCGCAGGGCCTCCTCCAACTCCTCGTGGAGCGCGAGGTTGCCGTTGAGCAACCGCGAGCCCGTCACCCCCGCGCCCCAGCGGGCCGAGGCCTCCTGCGCGGCGGCGATGACGCGCGCGTCGTTCGCGAGCCCCAGGTAATTGTTGGAGCCGAAGTTGAGGATGTCCCGGCCCTCCATGCGCGTGAGCGGGCCGGTGGCGGACTCCACCCGCGTGAAGTACGGGAGGCGCCCGATGCGCCTGCCCAGGCGGGCCTGGGCCACGCGCGGGTCGCCGAGCAGCTTCTGGATGACGGGCGCCCGAGAGCGGCCCGCGGTGGTTGGGTCATGTGGTGTCATGCTTTTGGTCCCGGAAGTCGAACGCCAGACTCGCGGCGGTCGCGCACACGGCGGTGAAGGTGAGGATGACGGCGGCGCTCTGGAGCACGACGCTCCAGCGGCCTTCGCCCAAGGTGGCTTCGTTGAGCGCGCGCAGCGCCCAGTAGTGCGGGGTGACATGGCCGAGCGCGCGCGACCATCCCGGCAGGGCTTCGGTGACGACGATGGCGCCGCCCACCGCGCTGAACGTCACGAGCACGAGGTACGAGAGGTTGGAGAGCGTGGCGGTGCTGCGGGTGACGGCGAAGAGGAGGAAGCCCAGCGCCGCGCCGCTGGCCACCAGCACCGCGCCGGTGAGCGCCACCTGGGGCAGGCTGCCGTGCAGCGGCAGGCCCAGGAACGCCGCCGCGAAGCCCGTGAAGAGCAGCAGCTGCGCGAAGGACATCGCGCACGCGGGCAGGACCTTGCCCAGGGCGAACGCGAGCTTCGACGGGCGGAGCAGCGCCTGCCTGCCCTGGGTGTGGTACCAGAAGTCCCGGTAGAAGGCGTGACCCGAGTACGTCACCACCATGTAGCTGAACATCACCGCGAAGCCGATGGTGGCCCGGCCCATGGCGCCCGGCGCCGCGCTGAGCCCCGAGACACCCGGGCCGAGGATGGCGGAGAGGACCGCGGGCAGGATGAAGATGAACACCATGGCCGTGCGCTCGCGCGCGAGGACACGCCACTCGGTCAGCGCGTAGCACCGCGCCTCGTTGAAAAAGCCAGCCACTCCGCCGTGTGTGGCGGAGGGCGGGGACGATGGGTCGTGACTCATGGGGCCTCGGATTCCCGAGCGAAGGCGCTCAGCGACGGGTCTCTCAGCAGGAGGTCGCGGAGCCGGTTGCCGGACAGGCGCAGCTCGGAGAGGTGGACGTCGGAGGGGAGCTCGCCGAGCTTCGAGCGGACCTCCTCCAGGCTGTTGGTGGTCAGCGCGAGCTCCCACGCGGTGTCCGTGGGGCGCTCGCCGCGCAGCGACAGCGTGCGCGCCTGGCTCGACAAGACGGCGCCCAGCGCTCCCAGGTCGCGCGTTGTCCCGTCCCGCAGCAGCACCAGCTCCGTGGACAGCTCCTCGATGTCCTCGGGGTAGTGCGCGGTGACCAGCACCGCGGCGCCCTCCTCGCGCCAGGCGCGCACCCGCCGCACGACGAGCTGGCGGGCCTCGAAGTCGAGCGCGACGGTCGGCTCATCGAGCAGCCGGATGGGCGGCGCGTGGACGAAGCTCGCCGCCAGGTGTACGAGGCGCCGCTGCCCGCCTGACAGGTGGTGCACGCGCGTGCGGGCGATGGGCCCCAGCGCGAACTCCTCCAGGGTCCGGTCGACGGCGGCCTTCGCCTCCTTGCGGCCCAGCAGCAGGTGCGCGAGGTGCCCGACGTTCTCCTCCACCGTGAGCACGGGATAGAGCGCGATGGCCTGCGTCGCGAACCCGATGGCGCGGCGGGCGGGGAGCGCCCCCACGTCGAGCCGGAGCGCGCCTCCAGTTGTCCCCCGCACGGTGCGGGTGAGCACGCCCAGCAGCGTCGTCTTGCCCGCGCCGTTGGCCCCGAGCAGCCCGACGCAAGTCCCCCCTCTCAAGCGAAGGGTGGCGTCGCGCAGCACGGGCGCTCCACCAGCGAACGCGAAGGACAGTCCCTGCGCGGAGAGAAAGACGGTTTCCGGCGTGTGTCCCATGGTCAGTGGGTCCGCCCAGGCCGGATTTCGGAGGATGAGCGTTTATCTGATTTTTTGGCTTTTCCAGTCATTGCTGGAATGGCTTGTACCGGAGCGGTCTGACATCGGGCGTTAGCGTCATGCCGATGGCGCCGTGGAGCGTCTCTTCCTGGGGTGTCCGGATGGGAAGCCGGGTGCCGTCGCGCGGCGCCTACCGGGCGAGCAACGACGTGAGGATGGGCTCGGCATGCGTCCACAGCAGCGCGCCGCCGGCGTCTGGCTCCACGCGTCGCCGGGCCATGGGAAGCCTCGCTGCGAGCGTCTGTCCATGGTCGGGTGAGTGGACGGGGCTTGTGTCGAGCGCTCCGTACCAGAGGTCCACCGGCACGGAGATGGACTCAGGCTTGAAGGGCCACCGGGACATGGCCAGCACGGTGTCTCGCGCGTAGCCCGCGGTGCCTTGTGAGAAGGCTTCGTCCAGCGCGCGCCGGTACGCTTCGGCGAAGCGGGGCTCGGTGTACACGGCGCGGTCCGCTTCGTGGCTCATGCCGATGACCATGTCCCACATCATCTGGGCGCTCATCCCCGCGAAGAAGGCCTCGGCTTGCGCGGGCTCCGTGGCGGTGAGGTCCACCAGCTTCGCGACATCCGGATGGAGGAGTGCGCGAATGGCCGGGTGTGCCAGTTCATCCCCGCCTGAAACGAGCGCGACCGCCTCCACCTCCTGTGTGGCCGCGCAAGCGAGCGCGAAGGGCGCGCCCTGGGAGAATCCCACCACGCGGAGCCCGTTCAGCGCCCGGGAAAGACGGAGGTGCCGGACGTCCGTGGCCCAGTCCAGGAGGCTCCGCCGCGGCATGGGCGTGGAGGCCCCCAGGCCAGGTCTGTCGACGGAGATGAGCCGGACGCCTGTTTCCGCCAACACCGCCGAGCCAAAGCCCAGCCAGCGACTGGTCGCCGCTCCCGGGCAGAGCAACACGGGCCTGCCCGTGAGCGGGCCCCATTCGCTCCAGCTCAACACGCGCCCGTCGGGCAGCGCTGTCGTCCCCTGCCGCTCTGGGGTCTGCATCTCGATGGTCTTCATGTGGAACCTGACAGTGCCCCCGATACGTTCCGGGCACGGCATTCTGGCGCTTCGCCGGGCTAGCCCGCCTTCAGCACGGACACCGGCGCGGGCGGCTCGCTGGTGGAGGCATCTAGGGTCTGCACGCACGCGCCCTCGGCGGCGAAGGCGTCCCGAAGCCAGGGGTGGCAGGTGAAGGCGATGACCTGCTGGTGCTCGGAGAGCCTCGCCAGCAGGTGGATGGCGCCTTGCGCCCGCTCCGGGTCGAAGTTCACCAGCACGTCGTCGACGATGAGCGGCAGCGCCCCGCGCGTCTCGCCGAAGTCGCGCACCACCGCCAGCCGGAACGCGAGGTAGAGCTGCTCGCGCGTCCCTCGGGAGAGCTGCGCCGCGCTCCAGTCGCGCTGGCCATCTCCCACGCGCAGCTCGCGCTCCTCCCCCGTGGGGATGAAGACGCGCTGGTAGCGGCCCTGGGTGAGCGCGGCGAAGTGCTCCGAGGCGAGCTGCACCACGCGCGGCTGCTGCTCCTCCTCGAAGCGGCGCCGGGCTCGGGCCAGCAGTGCCAGGGTCAGCCGGTCCGCCGCGTACTGCTTCGCCAGCTCGGCGGCCCGCGCGCGCAGCGACTCCTCGACGATGCGGAGCTTCGCCAGCGCGTCGTCGTTCTCCCACTGCTCCAACTGGTGGCTGAGGGCGCCGCGCTCCGTGAGCACCGCCTTCAGTCGCTCCTGGGCCCCCGCCTGTCTGTCGCGCAGGGACTCCAGCTCCACGCGCAGACCCTGCTCTCCGCCCACGTCGATGAGCGCCTGCCGCGCGGGCGTCTCCGACAAGCCCGTGCGCGCCTCGATGCGGTGTGACAGCTCCCGCGTCCGGCCCGTCAGCTCCACGTAGCGGCGTGCCTGGGCGGCGCGGCGGCGGAAGGTCTCCTCGTCGGCGCTGCCACCTTCGGCCAGCAGCGTCGCCAACGCCGCTTCCTCGTCGTGACACAGCCCGTCCAGCCGCGCCTTCTCCGCGCGCAGTTCGTGCCGCCGCTCCTCCAGCGTCCTGCGCTCCAGGCTCCGCGCGCGCTCCGCTTCCAGCGCCGTCGCCACCCGCGAGGCCAGGGGCTCCATCACGCCAGCATCCAGCTCGCGGGCCTCCGTCGCGCCCGGGAGGAGCTCCGCCACCACGGCCTCCGCCCACAGCCGTGACGTCACCAGGGCGCAGACCTGCGCGTCCACCGTGAGCGCGGCTTCCTCCGCGCCCACGTCCAGGAGCCGCTGGCGGAGCGCCGCAGTGTCCCGCCACAGCGTGAGTGCCGCGGACGCGGCCAGGGTGGAGGGGAAGCACCGCTCGGACAGCAGGGCCGTCAGCTCCGTGCCCAACTGCTCCTGCCTCGACTCCGCCTCGGCCACCGCGTCACTCGCGCGGTGCTCCTCTCGTCGCGCGGCGGCGTGCTCGGCGTGCAGGGTCTCCCGCTCCCGCTGGAGCTGTTCGCGCCGTCCCGCTCGCTCCAGCGCATCCGCCAGCACGGCTTCCCGTGCCGCCATGTCCGCCGCCGTCGCCACCAGGTTGAGTCCGGCCTCGGACGCCGCGGACAGCAGCTCGCGGTGCAGCAGTTCTTCCCGCGCGGACAGACCCATCAACGCCGCGCGCAGCCGCTCCTCTTCCTGTTGCCGCCAGTGCTGGCGCGCGCGTTGCGCCTCCACGTCCGCGTCGCGCGCGGCCTCAACTCGCCGCCGGGCCAGCTCCAGCACGCCCGTCAGCAGCAGTCCGCCCACGAGGCACAGCGCGCCCACCCCGTTGCCCGCCAGCAGCCACGCCGTCACCGCGAGGGCCACCACCATCGCCGCGACAGCCGGCACCCACCACGTGGGCAGCACCGCCGCCGTCATTTGTGGCTCGCCCTGGGTGCGGACGCTCTCGAATTGCCGGTGCAGCTCGGCGCGCTGCTCCGACAGGCGCTCCATCTCCGCGCGCACGGTGCGCAGCCGTCCCAGCCCCGCCTGCTGCTGGCGGATTCGAGACGTCCGCTCCTCCGGAAGCGTCGACACCTCCGCGTCCACCCGCGCCAGCGCCCCATCCAGCCGCTCACGCTCCGAGACCGCGCGGGCCCAGGCGCCCTCCGCCTCGCGATGCGCGACCTCGGCCGCTCCCAGCCGGAGCGCCAGCTCCTCCAGCGTCACGCGGACGCTCACGCTCAAGTCCAACGCCAGGAGGCCGGGCCCATCCACGGGCAGGCCCAGCTCGCGCAAGGCCAGCTCCACCTGCCGCTGCTTCTCCGCCAGGGCGGCCCGGCGCGAGGGCAGGGCGCGCAGCAGCGCGGCGCCCTCGGTGTACGCCCCCAGGGCCTGGCTCAGCGCCTCCTCGCGTCCACGGACCCCTGACGGCGCGGACAGCCGCTCCAGCCCGGCCTCCACCGTGGCCAGTCGCTCCGCCAGCCGGGCGCCTTCCGCGCGATGGTTCCTCCGCCGGTGCAGGCCCTCCTCGAGCCGCGACTCACCCGCCTCGGGGAAGGACTCCAGCGCGGGCAGCGTCGCCAGCTCGGCGCGCGTCTGCGCCAGCGCCGCCACGTCTCCGAGCGCCGCCTCCAGCCGCGTCAGCCGCTCCAGGCCGGTCCCCGTCTCCAGCAGGTCCGCTTCGAGCGTCCGCTGCTCCTCCTTCAGCGCGCCCAGCCGCTCCTTCTCCGCGAAGTAGCGCGCGGGCCGGTCTCCCTCCTGCCGCAGCCGGACCTGGACGTCCTCCAGGGCCTTCAGCGTCTCGTTCAGCGAAGGCTTCACGCCGTTGGGCTTGTAGATGCCCTCGGTGCTCTTGCGGAGCTGGTCCATGACCTCCGGCAACCGGCGCGCGCCGCGCATGCTGGCGGCCACCAGGGCCTCGGAGGCGCCTCGCTGTTCGGTGAGCCGCTCGAAGCCGGCCAGCTCATCCAGGCGGAAGGCGAACACGTCGAAGAACAGCTCGCGTGACACGTGGGCCAGCGCGCTCTCCAGCGACTCCTTCAAAAGCTCCTTCCCCTCCGCGTCGCGCACCGACAGCTCACCCTCCGACGAGCGCCGGCTCGCGATGCGGCGCACCCACAGCGGTCCCGCGTGGGTGGTCAGCGTCAGCTCGCCGCCGAACGCACCGCCGTGGGCCGGCTCGTAGCGCTCCGGCTGCCCGCGCTTCTCGAAGCCGAACAGCATGCTGCGCAGGAAGGCCAGCAGCGTGCTCTTCCCCGCCTCGTTGGGCCCGTAAAGCAGGTGCAGCCCCGGCCCCAGGTCGCGCGTGAGACCGGAGAAGCGGCCGAAGCCGAGCACGCGCAACGCGTCGATGCGCAGCCCCGGCTTCATGACGTCTCCTCCTCGTGCAGCGACTCCACGCCGTGCAGCCCCGCCTGCGCCACCCACTCCGCGCGGGGCGCCTCCAGCGCGTCCACGCCCAGCCGCTTCAGCCGCTGGCTCAGCGCGCCCAGGGTCTCTTCTTCCCACAGCCGCGCCAGCGCCTCCGGGTCCTCGGTGAGGAAGCCCACCTCGTCCAGCAGCGTGCGCGCGAAGCCGCCCGCCGCGCACACCGCCTCCAGGTCCACCTCCGGCCGGCTGCTGTCCCGCAGCGACTCCAGCAGCACCGGCGGGTGGCTCCTCGCGAGCTGCTCGCGCAGGTCCACTTCCAGTTGTACCAGCGCGCCGGGGCGGGCCAGCTCGCGGTGCAGCGGACCTCTTCCGGTGAGGGTGAGGCGCACCGCGTGCCCGTCCAGCTCGGGCGCGCAGCGCGCCTCCACGCCCTCCATCGCCGTGGCCAGCAGGCCGTCCAACGTGCTGACGCCGGTCAGCGGCACCTCCAGCTTGTGCCAGCGCACGCCGTCCACCGGGATGAAGCGCCGCCGCATGCCGCCGTCCTCCACCTCCACCAGCATGCAGCCGCGCGGGCCGGTCTCGTTCGCGTGCCGGCCCTGCGGATTGCCGGGGTACACCGCGACGCCGCCGC
The DNA here is from genome assembly GCF_013372585.1 of Myxococcus sp. AM010. Taxonomy (NCBI): domain Bacteria; kingdom Pseudomonadati; phylum Myxococcota; class Myxococcia; order Myxococcales; family Myxococcaceae; genus Myxococcus; species Myxococcus sp. AM010. The sequence continues at coordinate 19,560 of NZ_JABXEO010000025.1, read as the reverse complement.
CGGGGAGCAGGTGCTCGGCGCGCGTGTGGACGTGGCCCAGCGCCCAGTAGTCCAGCCCGCGCGACCCCAGCCCCGCGGTGGTGCAGGGCGCGTAGTTGGCGTGGCCCTCCACGCCGCCCAGGTTGGCGTGCAGCAGGCCCACGCTGAAGCCGTCCCCGGTGCGGCGGAAGCGCGCGGAGAGGTCGTCACGCACCTCCACGTCTGGATAGGAGATGCCTTGCACTCGGCACAGGCGCCGGCCCTCGCGCTTCACCTCCACGTCTTCCCAGTCCGGGCCGAACACCTTCACCGACGGCGGGAGCCCCAGCGCGCCGGTGTCTCCGCTCAGCGGGTCATGGTTGCCGTGGACGATGAAGGTGGAGATGCCCGCCGCGTCCAGGCGGCCCAGCTCGCGCCGCAGCGCCAGCCGCGCGCGCACCGAGCGGTCCTTCACGTCGAAGAGGTCTCCGGCGAGCAGCAGGAAGGCCACCCGCTCTCGCAGGCACACCTCCGTGATGCGCGTGAGCGCGCGGAACGTCGAATCCTGGAAGCGCCCCAGGAGCGGCCCCTGGGTCGCGACGCCTCGGAAAGGCGTGTCCAGGTGCAGGTCGGCGGCATGAACGAACTTGAAGGGCATGGCGCGCCGCACAACGTACCCGATGCGGGCGGGTGACCCGACATTCCAGCCCGGACGCACGGTCGCTGGCCGACAGCGACCTCGCCCTTTGCGCCCGGGTGGCGTCGACTCGCCGCCAGAACGGGTGTGACGGGGAGGACAGAGCCGAAGGTCCGGAGCGAATCCTCCTGGCTCGGCGTGGCGGACCCGCCAGGTCGCTCCGCGCAAGGGCCTGGATGCGGCGCGGGGCCCGGAGCATCCCGGACCCCGCGGGTTGCTTGCTCGCGGCGTGTCGCGGGCAGGCGGGCTACTGCTGGCCTTCGGGGCTGTGCGTCTCCGTATCCATGGGGCGGTCGTCTTCCATCCTCCCAGAGCCACCGGTGCCGGCGTCGTAGCCGTCTTCCATCATCCCGGAGCCGCCCGTCCCCGCGTCCATGCCCTGCATCTCCTGGCCGGTGCCGCCCATGTCGTCCATGGGGCGCGGCGCGGTGTCCTGGCCGCTGCCGCCCGTGCCCTCCATGCCCGGGGTGGTCGTCGTCCCTTGCTGGTCACGGTTCTGTTCCCTGCAGCCCGTGACGGACATCGCCACCGCCACCGCGCCGAGCACCATCCACCGATTGAAAGCCTGCATCGCGTTTCCTCCCTGAGTAGCGACTGGCCCAAGGCTGGAGGCGACCTGCGCGTGTTTCACCCCGCCCTCTCGACCGTTGCGCATGTCCGCCCAGGCCTCGGCCGGCCGGCCAGGGGCCCGCCGCACTCGGTCCTGCGGTCCGCGCCGGAGACGGCGCCAGTCCTCAGTCCACGCGGCGGAGCACGAGCAGCCCGTACTCCAGGCCGCCATCCATCAACGCCTGCTGCAGGCGCAGGTGCGCGCGGCTGGATTCGCCGCGGCCTGCCTGAGCGAGCGCACGCAGGGGATGCTGGGCGGGGTGTGCCGAAGCGCGCTCATGGACCATCAATTCCAGCGTCAGTGACCAGAAGCCCACCACGCGCGAGGACACGTCGTCGCGCACCTCCAGCTCCAACCCCGCGGCGTGCGCGGCGGACAGGTATTCGTCGAGCGAGCCGATGCGCGTGCGCCAATACCGGTCGAAGCCGGGGGCCAGCTCCGGACGGCGGAGGAAGCAGTCGGCGATGGCCAGCACCCCCCCGGGCTTCAGCAGCGTCCGCGTGCGGCGGAACCATTCGGCGCGCGGCAGGTAGCAGGCGCTCTCCACCGCCACCACCGCGTCGAAGGCCGTGCGGCCCGGCACGCAGAGGGCGTCACAGAGGATGGGGCGCACGTGCGCGCTCACGCCCGCGGCCTCCGCGAAGCCGCGCACCAGCGCGACATGCGAGGGCACGTTCGTCACCGCCGTCACGCGCGCCTGGTGCTCGGTGGCCCAGTACAGCGCGCCGCCACCCAGGCCACAGCCGACGTCCAGCACCTCGCCGCCGTCCGGGAAGCGGCCCACGGCGCGCGCCAGCTCCACCAACAGCGCTTCCTGCGCGGAGTGGACCGTGTCGCGCAGCACCCCCGAGGCCGCGCCGGGCGGCGGCACCACGTCCACCAGCCCGGAGTGATAGTGCACGCGCGGGCCGGGCCCGTAGCGCTGGAGCAGCCGCTCCGTCTTCGCCTCGTAGTACGCGCTCACCTCGTCGCGTCTCCACTCGTCGGATGGCACGGCTTCGGCGCTCATGACTCCCCCTCTGGCAGCATCGGTTCGATGCGGCGCAGCGCCGCGTCCAGGCAGCGCAGGTCCTGTTGGCGCAGCGCCTGCGCGGCGGCGCGCGCCCACTCCACCACCGCGTGACGGTCTGCTTCGGGCATGCGGGTGAAGCGCACGTCCCGCGTGCGGATGTCCTCCGCAACGTGCGCGGCCACGCCCAGCGCCCGGCCCGCCGCCGCCGCGCGCGGCTCCAGCACCGTGCCCGCCCACAACACGCGCAGGTACGCGGCCCACTGCTGGCCGGCGATGCCCTCCGCGACCTGACGGAACAGCGGCGCCGACCATTCGCTGGCGCGCACCTCCAGCGCCTGCGGGCCGGCGGCCACCGCCAGGGTGCGGGCCGCTTCCTCCAACACCGGGCCCGGCAGCTGCGCCTGCGCGCCGCACAGCGTGGCGAAGGCCAGGTTCTGGAGGATGAACTGCACGCACGGCCCCACGCGGATGGGCGGGTCGTGGTACGTGCACTCACCGTCGATGAGGTCGTCGGCGAGGTTGCCCGCGCTGAAGCTGAGGAAGAGCCCGGCGCCGCGCGCCAGCAGGGCCTCGCGCGGCAGCCCGGCCTCCGCGCCCGCCTCGTAGAAGAGGGACAGGGGGCCCGGCTGCGCCGCCTCCAGCGCCGCGAGCACGTCCCGCTCCGACACCTCCGGCAAGCCCAGCCGGCGCAGCGCGCGCAGCGACTCCTGGTACAGGGCTCCGCCGCTCATCGGTACTCCCTGGGGAGGACCATGCGGAGCACGGCGCCGCCCCCGTCCGCGTTCTGCCGGTGCAGCATGCCGCCGCTGGCGCGCAGCAGGCACTCGCTGGTGTAGAGGCCCAGGCCCGTCGCGTGGGGCTTGCTGGTGTACAGCGCCTCGGCGGGGCGGCTGAGCTGGCCGGGCGGGAAGCCGGGGCCGTCATCCGTGATGGTGACCTCCAGGCGCCCGCTGAGCGGCTCCACGCGCGCGTGGATGTGGACCCGCGCCGCGCCTTCCTCGCCGTTTCCCTCACAGGCGTTGAGCACCAGGTTCTCCACCACGCGGCGCAGCGTGGGCGCGCCGCCGCGCATCAGGGCGAGCAGGGGGGGAGAGGGCTGCTCCACCTCCACCTGGATGTCCACGTCCGGGAAGCGCAGGCCCACGCTGGCCTGCACCGAGTCCAGCACCGGCGTCAGCTCCACGGGCTCCGGCTCCATGCCGGCATGGCGCCGCCCCTTGTTGCGGGCGTCCATCATCATGTCCCGTATCTGCGTCAGGTTGTCGTTGAGCTGCCGGAGCAGGTCGTCGAACTCGGTGCGGCCGGGGCCCGGGCGGTGCGCGCCCACCACGGCCAGCATGTCCGCCGCGCTGCCCGCCGCCATGAGCGCGTTGTCGATGTCGTGGTGGTAGCCCAGGATTTCCGACAGCGCCTGCGACAGGCGGCCCACGTCGCGCTCCTGCTGCTCCAGCAGCTGCGCGTGCACGGCGGCGCGCAGGCGCTCAGCGTCCGCGCGCGCCCGGTCATGCTGCACGGCGAAGGTCCCCAGGTAGAGCTGGGCGGTGAGCGCGGCGGGACCGATGACGCCGAAGAGGGCCAAGTGCTCGTCGCTCCCGTGCAGGGGCAAGGCCAGCGCCAGGGCCAGCAGGGTCCCCAAGGCGAGGAAGGGCTGGCGCGGCGTCACCCGGTGCAGGCGGCCATGGAAGGCGGTGGCGAAGAGGAACAGCGAGGCCAGGACGGCGGCCCCTGGCGGCGCCGACAGCGCCATCAGCGCGGCCACGAAGAAGTGCATCGCCGCCACGCTGAAGATGAGCCACACCCAGCCCCAGGGCTCGATGCGGCGGCGTCGTCGGTGGGCGAGCGAGAACAGGACGCCGCTGGCCAACATGGGCACGGCGCACAGCAGCGCCGTGCCGAAGTGGATGCCGAAGAAGCTCCGCGCGCCCGGGGCCCAGGCCGTCATGGCCAGCAGGCTCGGCACGAAGGCACAGAGGGCGAGCCACGCGCCCAGGCCCGAGGCGGCCAGCACCTCCGCGGCATCCTGGGCGCGCGTCCACCGCCGGAACGAGGACAGGAGGGCCTGTCGTCCGGCGGAGCGCGGGCTCATACGGTGGCGGACAGGAGGTCACCCGCCGTACCCAGGCTGGAGGACTCCTCGGTGGCGCGTTCGGCCCGGAGGTTCAGCTCGTTGACGAGGTCCGCGTTGCCGCGCTGGAGCAGCTGCACCGACACCTCGCCGCCCGCGAGCAGGTGATGGAGGGCCTCCAGGATGGGCCGCAGCGCGGGGTTGAGCGCGCGCGCACCCAGCGGGCCCTCCACCGCGCCCAGCTCATTGCAGCGCGCCAGGTAGTCTGACAGCGCGCTGTCACGGGCGGTGTCTCCGTGCGAGCCATCGTGCGCTGGCCTGACGACACGGCTTCGAGGCCGGGGTGTCGCGGGCGCGCCCGTGCGGGCATCCCAGCGCGGTGGGCATTCCCGTCGCGTGCGAAGTGGATGGATTCGGATTTCGCGGACTCTTGGCGTCATGCTGGCTCCCCCCGGGGCCTGGCACCGTCGTTTCACCTCGAAGCAAAGCGAAGGCCCCCACGCGCCGTCAAACTCCCGGCCAGGCGAGTGTTGTCCAGCGTCTTCTCCTCACCCTTCGGGGCCGCCCGGTGGTACGGGATGGCCAGCGGGCGCGGTGGAAGAGGTGCGCGGAATGTCTCGAGTCTTGACGAAGCCGGGGCCAGTCACCGTGGCGGTCCTGACGTTGCTCGTCGCGATGGCCTCCATCCAGGCGGGCGCGTCGCTGGCCAAGCAGGTCTTTCCCATGGTGGGCGCGGCGGGGGCCACGGCGCTCCGTGTGTTCTTCGCGGCGCTCATCCTGGCGGCGGTGTTCCGGCCCTGGCGGAAGCGGCTCACCCGCGCGGACTTGCAGGCCGTGGCCATCTACGGCGCGGCGCTGGGCGGGATGAACCTGACCTTCTACCTGGCGCTGGAGCGCATCCCGCTGGGCATCGCCGTCGCCATCGAGTTCACCGGGCCGCTCGCCCTGGCCATCTTCTCCACGCGCCGGGCGCTCGACTTCGTGTGGGCGCTGCTGGCCGTGGCCGGCATCCTGCTGATTCTTCCACTGTCGGAGACGTCGGGGGCGCTGGACTGGGTGGGGGTCTTCTGGGCGCTGGTGGCCGCCACCTGCTGGGCGCTGTACATCCTCTTCGGTCAGCGGGCCGGAGGCGCCGTCCACGGCGGCACGGCGGCGTCGCTGGGCATGCTCACCGCGGCGCTGCTGGTCATGCCCTTCGGGGTGGCGCACGCGGGCATGAAGCTGCTGGACGTGTCGCTGCTGCCGGTCATCCTCTGCGTGGCCGTGCTGTCGAGCGCGCTGCCGTACTCGCTGGAGATGTATGCCCTCAAGGTGCTCCCCACGCGCACGTTCGGCATCCTGATGAGCCTGGAGCCGGCGCTGGCGGCGGTGTCCGGGCTGCTGCTGCTGAAGGAGCGGCTGTCGCTGGTGCAGTGGGCGGCCATCGGCTGCATCATCCTGGCGTCCGTGGGCAGCTCCGCGACGTCGCGCAGGCCCGCTGAGGCCGCCGCGGCCACGAGCTGACCGGAAGGGCCCGGCGACCCCGTTCTCCGGGGGTGGGCCTGTCTTCGGGCTCGCAATGGGGCCCGGCGCCGGGCTAGACGACGGCCTCATGCGTGACCGAATCCAGGCCGTGCTCCGCCAGCTTGCCCAGACGCCCGACATGGAGGCGCGCTGGCTCCACACCCTGTCCCTGATGGAGTTCATCGGCGCGCGGAAGATTTCGCGCACCGTGGCGGACCGGCACCCGTCGCTGGAGGTGCTGGGGCACCTGGCCGACGAGACGCGCCACGCCTTCGCCTTCAAGCGCCTGTCGGCCGAGGTCGCCGGCGCGGAAATCACCGCGTTCCTCTGCCCGGAGGCGGCGGGCCGCTACTTCCAGGCGCTGGACCACGAGCTGGCCACCTGGGCGTCGTCCTTCACGGGCGCGCCGGACGTCTACCTGCATTACCTGCTCACGACGACGGCCATCGAGCGTCGCGCCATGGTGCTGTACCCGCTCTACAAGGCCGCGACCCGCCAGCCGGCCGTGCGCGAGGAGCTGGGGCGCGTCGTCACCGAGGAGCAGAGCCACCGGCGCACCATCGAGGACGCGTGCGTCGCGCGCCTCACCGCCGTGGGCGCCACGCTGGACGCCGCGCTGGCGCTGGAAGAGCGGCTCTTCGAGGCCTTCATCGGTGAGCTGGAGGCCACCGTGGCGCGGACGCAGCAAGGGTGACTACAGCGCGTCGTCTTCGCCCCCGGGCGCGCCCGTGCCATGGGCGCCCGACAGGACGAGCGTGCCGTCCATCAGCTCCGCGCGCAGGTTGCGGGCCTTGCGCGCCCGCTTGCGGCTGAGCTCCACGCCCACCGAGTCCAGCCCCAGGGCGTTGGCCACGGCCAGCACCGTGCCGTGGCCACAGAAGGGGTCCACCACCGTGCGCGTGCGCGTGTGCTCGAGGATGAAGCGGCACGCGATGAGGCACGCCTCCACGCCCATGCCGCGCGTCCACGTCACCTCGCCCGCTTCGGGCAGGACGTCCGGCGTGGACTTCGCCATGTCCGCGCGGACGCCGCGCGAGAAGCACAGCATGTGGGAGTATGCGGGCCGGCCGAACGTCACCGTCCCAGGCGGCCGTCGGCACACCACCTTGTGCCAGAGCAGGTCGACGCCCGCCTCCTCGGCGGCGCGAGACACCAGGTAGCCCTTGTCCACCCAGGTGCCCGCTTCCTTCACGTCCGTCTGGTAGAAGATGGCCACGCCTTCGGGCGGCACGCGCGCGAGGATGAGCGCCGCCGCCCGGATGAACCAGGCCTTCCACTCCGCCAGCGACAGGGACGGGAACTCGGACCCGTCCGGCAGGGACGCGATGGCCGAGCTGCCCTCCAGCACCGGCCGCGCCTCCAGCCACACGAGTGCGTCTTCGCAGTACACCGTGCGCTTCGCTGCGCCCGTGGCGCCTGCCTGTTCGTCCGCCATGTGGCCAGGGAGTCTGCCAGAGCCGCGCGCACTCCGCGTCAGGCTGGAAAACACGCCGAAACCGTGGCTTGCTTGCGCTTCCCTAGATTTCTACAATCCTGTTTTATCTCGTTGTGAAGGAGAGATGGAATGCCCACGACTTCAGCGAAAGACGGGACTTCGCTCCACTACCGCGTCGTGGGTGAAGGTCCGCGCACGGTCATCCTGGTCCATGGCTGGATGGTGTCCGGCGCTGTCTGGGACGCGCTGGTGGAGCGCCTGGACCTGGCGGGGCTGCGGCTGGTGATTCCGGACATGCGGGGCTCCGGCCAGTCGGGCCGGCCGGCCGGGGGCTTCAGCCTGGAGTCGCTGGCGAACGACGTGCTGGCCGTGGCGGACGCCGTGGACGCGCGGCGCTTCACGCTGGTGGGGCACAGCATGGGCGGCCAGCTGGTGAAGTGGGTGGCCGCGGAGGTGCCGGCGCGCGTGGAGGGGCTGGTGCTCCTCAACACGGTGCCCGCCGCGGGGCTGCCGCTGCCTCCGGATGCGGCGGGGCTGTTCCGCACGTCTGCGGAGAGCCTCGAGAAGAAGCAGGCCATCCTCGGGCTCGCGTGCAAGCAGCTGTCGCCGGAGGCGCTGGAGGCGTTGGTGAAGGACTCGATGGGCGTCAGCTCGGCGGCCATCGAGCACGTCTTCGACGCGTGGACGGCGGGTGGCTTCGCCGACAAGCTGACCTCGATTGCGGCGCCCACGCTGGTGCTGGCCACGGACGATGCCTTCCTGCCGGCTGCCTTCCTGCGGGAGGCGGTGGTGTCGAAGATTCGCGGCGCGCGCCTGTCGTACCTGCCCGGCCCCGGCCACTACCCCCAGGTGGAGCGCCCGGCGGAGACGGCGGCGCTGGTGTCCGCCTTCCTCGCCGGCTCCCTGCCGGCCTGAGCGCGGCGCTTCGAGGAGGCAGCACGATGGCCTGGAACATGTCCTTCGAGTACGACGCGCAGAACGACGTCGTCACCGCGTACTTCACCGACTGTCTCCTGATGAATGAGGCGGACGTCCTTCGCTGGCGGAAGGAAGTCGAGGACCACCTCTCCAAGTACCCGTCCAAGGTGGACCTCCTCATCAACCTGGACGGGCTGGTGGTGAAGTTCACCGCTGGCCGCGTCTTCGGCAAGGAGCGCCGCGACGTGCTGGAGCGCTACACGCACCGCTCGTACCGCTTCGGTGGGGACGAGATGACGCGCATGTTCGTGCTCACCAGCGGCGCCATCAACGGCGCGGCCGTCAACCACTACGCGACCCGCGACGAGGCGCTGGCCGCGCTCCAGGCCGAGCGCGAGGCGCTGCGCAAGCGGGGCTTCTCTCCCTTCAGCGGTGGCTTCGTCGGCAGCAAGGTCTGAGCCTCGCGGCCAGGGACGAGGGCCGTCGAAGCGGCCCCCGTCCGCCTGCTTCATGAGCAGTGCGTCTGAACACAGTTCCCGTCGCAGTCGTAGACGCATTGGACGGATGACCGGCAGGTCACCCGCCACACGGCATCGGGGTCCTGGCACGTGCCGTTGCTCCCCGCCCGCAGGCAGCCCCGCGTCTCGAGTGACTGGGAGTAGTAGTACGTTCCTTCATGGCACATCGCGGGATAGACGGTGCCAATGCCGCACCATCCGGACCGATAGGCATACTCGCTTTCGGCGGAGGTGTAGAGGGTCTTCCGGCCATAGGTCCCCGCCCGAGGGTCGCAGCCGCGGGTGCACGTGGTTTGATTGACGTAGATGCCATTGCAGAAGTCGGCGCATGCCGAGGAGCAACCCCACTCCGTCGCCTGCCAGCCGCTCGGGCAAGGACCACCACACTGCGAGAACGTCTCGGTGTTGGGGGCGCAGGTGACCTGATTGTAGGAGTAGGCGCTGCTGCACGAGCCGCCACAGGCGGCCGGATTGCAGGTCTGGCTCGTCACATGATGCCCCGCGGGGCAGGTGGTGCCACAGAGGGTCAACTCCTGCGCGGCTTCGCCAGACTCGAGCTCGGTTCCAGACGCTGGAGATGCTTCGTCCGTCTGGATGTTGCATCCCCCGAGTACAAGCACGCCGCAGAGCGCGGTGGTCAGGGCCGAAAGTCTCATCATTCCTTGCATGGTCGAATTCCTCTCGCTTGGAGGGTAGGAATGGCGGCTCAGGCGCGCTCAGCAGTCTGTCTTCACGCACGCGCCTTCGCAGTCATAGACACAGTCGATGCGCGACCGGCAGTTCACTTCCCAGATGGCGTCTGGGTCGCCGCAGGAGCCATTGCTCCCCACGGTGTGACAGAAGAAGCCCGCGAGCAGGCGGGAGTAGTAGTACGAGCCGTCGACGCAGACGTCGGTGGGCAGTGAGGTGCACCAGCCCTCGTAGTTGGCATACGCGTCGTAGTAACGGAAGTCGGCCTCCATGTCCCCGTGCGTTCCTTCCCGGGAATCACAGATGGGCGCGCACGTCGTCGCGTTGCTGTAATAGGGCGCGAGGCAGAACGGACCACACTCCGGCTTGCAACTGCTCCCAATGGGCTGGAAGTCATTGGGGCAGGTGTAGCCACACATGGTGAAGGTGCCAGTGTTGACTCCGCAGGTGACCTGATTGCCCCAGGGACCGCAGGTGCCGCCACATTCCGGGGCGCAGCTCCAGCCGCGCGTGTGCCAGCCGCGCGGAGGGCACTCGTAGCCACACTGGGTCATGGTGTCGCTGAGCCCAGCGGCCTGTTCGTCGACCTCCTGCGCCTGGGGGGCCTCCGCGGTTCGCGCGTCGCAGCCGGCCAGGATGAGGACGCCGCAAAGGGATGCCATCAGGAGTGCGTGCGCTCGCGGCTGGCTCATGGACCTGTCTCCTTGCGGGGTATTCTCTTGGTGTTGTCTATAAAATACCATGAGTGAATGTCTGACATCCACCTGGCTGTCGTGGGAGGGGAGGGGGAGCGCAGGGGGGCCTCACACGCCCGCGAACCACTCGTAGCCGCGGTCTTCCCAGTAGCCGCCGGTGGGCTCGGGAAGGAAGTTTACCTCGGTGAGGTACTTCACCATCTTGTAGCCCAGCTTCACGCCCGAATAGAGGCGCAGGGGCGCGCCGTGTCCGGGCGTCAGCGGCTGACCGTTCATGCCGTAGGCCAGAATCGTCTGCGGATGGAAGGCGCTGGGCCGGTCCCAGGACGAATAATAGCCCGCGTCGAACGAGCGCAGCTCCACGTAGCCCGCTCGGGTGTCAGCGCCCGCGTATCGGGCCAGCTCGCTCAGGCGCACGCCATGCCAGGACGCCACCGCGCTCCAGCCCTCCACGCAGTGATGGCGGATGCGCAGGTCGGTGCGAGGCAGGCGCTGGAGGTCGTCCAGCGTCAGCACGCCGGGCCGCGCCACCATTCCGCCCACCTGGAGCGCCCAGCCCGTGGGCGCGAGCGGCACCGTGTCGGAGACGAAGTACTCGGGGAACTTCCCTGGGGGCGTCGTCTCCTCGGGAGGCAGCTCCGGCGCCAGCCGGCGTTCATCGAACAACGCGGCCTGTGCGCGCGCGTTGAAGCGCTCCATGACGCCCAGGAAGCCCTCGCGAGGGCGGCTGCTGTCACACGCGCTGACGGTGAGGGCGGTGGTGCCCAGCAGTGCCGTGCGCCGCGTGAGGAGGTGGCTAGGCATCCGGCTTCCTTCCGCCCGTCACCATCTCCACCAGGCTTCGCGGGTGGAGCAGCACCAGCGCGATGTGGCCCACGGTGAAGAGGGCGAGCAGCACCAGGATGATGAGGTGGACGGCGCGCGCCGCGTCGTAGCCACCCAGCAGCGAGGTGAGCGCGCCGAGCTGCACGGGCTTGTAGAGGGCCAGTCCGGAGAGCACCGCGAGCAGGCCCAGCGCCAGCGTGCCCGTGTACGCCAGCCGCTGGAGTCCGTTGTAGAGCCCCTGCGCGGGGGCGTGCTTGCGCACGCGCAGGTAGAAGGCGAGCGTGTCCAGGGCGTTGCGCGCGTCGCGGCGGGGCAGGAAGAGGCGGCGGCGCCACTCACCACTGAGGGCGAGGTAGAGCACGTACGCCACGCCGTTGAGCGTGAGGAACCAGGCGAAGGCGAAGTGCCAGTGACGGGCGCCGGCCAGCCAGCTCCCCAGCCGCATCCATTCGGGCGGAGTGATGCCCTGGAAGGGATACCCGCCGTAGGGACGGCCCTGCGGCCCGAGCATGGGATAGGCGACCCAAATCTGGAGGCCGCTGGCCGCCATGATGAGCAGCAGCGGCACGTTGAGCCAGTGGGTGACTCGGATGAGCCACGGCTGGGGCCTGCGTCGTTCAGGGGCTTGCACGCGCGCGGAAGAAAGCACCCGGCGTCACGCGGCGTGGGCGCGGTGTGGCTCGCGTTGATGGGCAGCCGTCATTCAGGGCTGGTGCCATGCGCCCGTGCGTCGCGCGGAGGACGAGCCCCTGGCCCCGGGGGGCACCCGGCCAACCGGGCCGGGCTTTCAGCTCGCACGAAACCTTCAGGCTGTTTCGTGCAAGGTGCAACCCAGGGCAGGAAGTCCGGGGCCCAACCCCCTGGAATGACAGGGGCACCGTGGGCGCTGGCCGGGCACGGCGGGTGCTCTTGGGGAGGGCACGACCATGCTCGCATCCCCACTGTCGTCCCTGCTGTCCTCCCTGTTGTTGTCCCAGGCTCTCGCGCCGGAGCCGTCCCCGGATGCCGAACCCCCGGGCCTGTTGTCCCGCCTGACGGTGGAGGGCGGGGTGGACGTGTATTACGCGCGCAACTTCAACCGCCCCTCTGACGGGGCCAGCTTCCTCCCTGGCACGGGCACCACCGCGAAGCGCGACAACGAGGTCTCCATCAACCTCGCCTCGCTGGGCGTGTCGCTGGCCGCCGCGCCCGTGGGCTTCAAGGTGTTGCTGGGCTTCGGCACCGGCATCGAGGTGCTGCACCAGGCCGAGCCAGAGGGCGCCGCGATTGGCCCCGGAGCGTGGCGCCATCTCCAGCAGGCCACGGTGTCGTATGTGACGGGCCCGCTGACGCTGGAGGCGGGCGTCTATCCCAGCCACATCGGCCTGGAGTCGTTCCAGTCGCAGCTCAACTGGACCTACACGCGCTCGTGGATGGGTGAGCTGTCGCCCTACTACCAGTCCGGCCTCAAGGGTACCTGGGCCTTCAATGATGCGTGGAGCGCGCAGCTCCATGTGCTCAATGGCTGGCAGACGATGGGTGAGAACAACCGCGGCAAGGCGCTGGGCACCCAGGTGGCCTACGCGGGGCACCGGCTGTCCGCCGCCTTCAACACCTTCGTGGGGGAGGAAGGTGACGGCGGCCTCCGCCTCTTCGCGGACGCCGTGGCCACCTGGACGGTGACGCGGGCCTTCTCACTGGCGGCCACCGCCGACGTGGGCCGGCAGGCGCGTTCCGGACAGGACGCGGCCCCGTGGTACGCGGCGGGCCTCAACGCGCGCGTCCAGCTCGCGGAGCCGGTGGCCCTGGCGGCCCGCGTGGAGGCGTACCGAGACCTGGACGGTGTCATCTCCGGTGCGTCGCAGACGCTGGCGGGCGGCACGCTCACCCTGGAGGTGAAGCCCGCCGAACACCTGGTCCTCAAGCTGGAGGCGCGCCACGACACCTCCACCGCGGACGTCTTCACCGCACGCGCCACCGGAGTGGATGGCGCGCCCACGTTCGAGGACTCCGAGACGCTCGCCGTGCTCGGCGCCGTCGCCTGGTTCTGAACGGGAGCCCCACGCCATGGACCTCGTGCTCGTCCTCGTCACCACCGCTTTCTTCGCGCTCGCGTGGGCCTACGTCCACGGCTGCGAGCGCCTGTGAGGTCTTTCCCGATGACCTTCGAATACGCCGCTGGCGCCGTCCTGTCCGTGCTGCTCGGCGCCTACCTCCTCTATGCGCTGCTCCGTCCGGAGCGCTTCTAGGCCCCCGCCATGTCCTTCATCGGTTGGTCGCAAATCCTGCTGTTCTTCGCCCTGGTCCTGGCGGTGACGAAGCCGCTGGGCGCCTACCTCTTTCGCGTCCTCGAAGGCGACGCGCGCCCGCTGGCCCGCGTGCTGGGGCCCGTGGAGCGCCTGCTGCTGCGCCTGTGTGGCGCGGCGGACCGGCGCGAACAGACGTGGGTGGCCTACGCGAGCTCGCTGCTGGCGTTCAGTCTCTTCTCCGTCCTCATCGTCTACGGCCTCCAGCGCGCGCAGCACCTGTTGCCGCTCAATCCACAGGGGATGACGGCGGTGGGGCCGGAGCTGGCGTTCAACACCGCCGCCAGCTTCACCACCAACACCAACTGGCAGGCGTACGGCGGGGAGTCCTCGCTCAGCTACTTCACGCAGATGGTGGGCCTGGCGTGGCAGAACTTCGTCTCCGCCACCGCGGGCATCGGCGTGGCCCTGGCGCTGGCGCGCGGCTTCACCCGCCGGCCCGGCCCGGAAGGACAGAGGACGCTGGGAAACTTCTGGGTGGATGTGATGAACGCCACCCTCTACGTGTTGCTGCCGCTGTGTCTGCTCTACGCGCTCTTCCTGGTGTCGCAGGGCGTGCTCCAGAGCTTCGCGCCCTACCTGCGGCTGACGACGCTGGAGGGCGCGAGCCAGACGCTGGCGCAGGGGCCGGTGGCCTCGCAGGAGGCCATCAAGATGCTGGGCACCAACGGCGGCGGGTTCTTCAACGCCAACAGCGCCCACCCCTTCGAGAACCCCACGCCCTTCACCAACCTGGTGCAGATGGTGTCCATCTTCTCCATCCCCGCGGCCCTCACGTACACCTACGGGAAGATGGCGGGTGACACCCGGCAGGGCTGGGCCCTGCTCGCGGCGATGTCCGTGCTCTTCCTCGCGGGCGTGGCGGCGGTGTACGCGGCGGAGGCCCAGGGCAACCCCGCCATCGCCGCCGCCGGGCAGGTGGCGCAGGCGGGGAACATGGAGGGCAAGGAGACGCGCTTTGGCATCACCGCCTCCGCGCTCTTCGCCGCCGTCACCACCGCGGCCTCGTGCGGCGCGGTGATTGCCATGCACGACAGCTTCACGCCCCTGGGCGGCCTGGTGCCCCTGGTCAACATGCAGCTGGGGGAGGTCGTCTTCGGCGGCGTGGGCGCGGGCCTCTACGGCATCCTCGTCATGGTGATGCTCAGCGTCTTCATCGCAGGGCTGATGGTGGGCCGCACGCCCGAATATCTCGGCAAGAAAATCGAGGCGCGGGAGATGAAGCTCGCCATGTTGTACGTGCTCATCTTTCCGCTCTTCACGCTGGGCTTCAGCGGGCTGGCGGCGGTGCTGCCGCAGGGCGTGTCCTCGCTCAACAACGCGGGGCCGCACGGCCTGTCGGAAATCCTCTATGCGTACACCAGCGGCACGGCGAACAACGGCAGCGCCTTCGCGGGCCTCAACGCCAACACGCCCTTCTGGAACATCACCCTGGCCATGGCGATGCTCGGCGGGCGCTTCCTGGTGATGGTGCCCGCGCTGGCCATCGCCGGCTCCATGGTGGGCAAGAAGGTGGCGCCAGCGGGCCCGGGCACCTTCCCCACGCACGGCGTGCTCTTCACCGGTCTGCTGGTGAGCGTGATTGTCATCGTCGGCGCGCTCACGTTCTTCCCCGCCCTCTCCCTGAGTCCCATCGTCGAGCACTTCCTCGCCGGGGCCGGAAAGGTCTACTGAGATGTCCTCCCCTGCTTCGAAGCCGGCGTCGCTGCTGGACGCCTCGCTGCTCAAACCCGCGCTGGTGGACAGCCTGCGCAAGCTCCACCCGCGCGACGTGGCGCGCAACCCCGTCATGTTCGTGGTGTGGGCCGGGAGCCTGCTCACCACGGTGCTGGTGGTGAAGGACCTGGTGGCGCCGCGCCCGGAGGCCGCGCCGCTGGGCTTCACCGTGCAGGTCACGGTGTGGCTGTGGTTCACCGTGCTCTTCGCCAACTTCGCGGAGGCCATGGCGGAGGGGCGCGGCAAGGCCCAGGCCGGCGCCCTGCGGAAGCTGCGCAAGGACACCCCCGCGCGCCGCTGGAAGGACGGTCGCGAGGAGCGCGTGCCCGCGCCGGACCTGCGCAAGGGCGACGAGGTGATTTGCGAGGCCGGAGACCTCATCCCCGGCGATGGCGAGGTGGTGGAGGGCATCGCCAGCGTGGACGAGTCCGCGGTGACGGGCGAGTCCGCCCCCGTCATCCGTGAGTCGGGCGGCGACCGCTCGGCGGTGACGGGGGGCACGAAGGTGCTCTCCGACCGCATCCGCGTGCGCATCTCCGCCAACCCCGGCGAGTCCTTCCTGGACCGGATGATTGGCCTGGTGGAAGGCGCGGCCCGGCAGAAGACGCCCAACGAGGTGGCGCTCCACATCCTGCTGGTGGGGCTCACCCTCATCTTCCTGCTGGCGTGCGTGACGCTGGTGCCGCTGGCGCTCTATTCGGGCGCGCCGCTGTCGGGCGCGGCGGTGGTGGCGCTGCTGGTGTGCCTCATCCCCACGACGATTGGCGGCCTGCTGAGCGCCATTGGCATCGCGGGCATGGACCGGCTGCTGCGCAAGAACGTGCTGGCCATGAGCGGACGCGCGGTGGAGGCGGCGGGTGACGTGGACACGCTGCTGCTCGACAAGACGGGGACCATCACCCTGGGCAACCGCATGGCCACGGAGCTGCTCCCCATGCCGGGCGTGCGGATGGAGGAGCTGGCGGAGGCCTCGCAGCTCGCCAGCCTCGCGGACGAGACGCCGGAGGGGCGCTCCATCGTCACGTTGGTGAAGGACACGTACAAGATGCGCCCGCGCGAGCTCCAGGCGCACCACGCCACCTTCGTGCCCTTCACCGCGCAGACCCGCATGAGCGGCTGCGACCTGGTGGACCCGCACCCGCGCGGCATCCGCAAGGGCGCGGTGGACGCCATCGTCGCGCATGTGAAGTCCCAGGGTGGCGCGGTGCCGGATGAGCTGACCCAGGTGTCTGGCCGCATCGGTGACGCGGGCGGCACGCCGCTGGCGGTGGCGGACGGCGCGCGGCTGCTGGGCATCATCCACCTGAAGGACGTGGTGAAGGGCGGCATCAAGGAGCGCTTCGACCGCTTCCGCGCCATGGGCATCCGCACGGTGATGATTACGGGTGACAACCCGCGCACCGCGGCGGCGATTGCCCGCGAGGCGGGCGTGGATGACTTCCTGGCCGAGGCCACCCCCGAGGCCAAGCTGGCCCTCATCCGCACCGAGCAGGGCCGAGGCAAGTTGGTGGCCATGACGGGCGACGGCACCAACGACGCCCCCGCGCTGGCGCAGGCGGACGTGGGCGTGGCGATGAACACCGGCACCCAGGCGGCGAAGGAGGCCGGCAACATGGTGGACCTGGACTCCAACCCCACCAAGCTGCTGGAGGTGGTGGAGGTGGGCAAGCAGCTGCTGATGACGCGCGGCACGCTGACGACCTTCTCCATCGCCAACGACGTGGCGAAGTACTTCGCCATCCTCCCGGCGCTCTTCATGGGCGTCTTTCCCCAGATTGCTCCGCTCAACGTGATGGGGCTGGCCTCGCCGTTCAGCGCGGTGCTGTCGGCCGTCATCTTCAACGCGCTCATCATCATCCTGCTCATCCCCCTGGCGCTGAAGGGCGTCCGTTACCGCCCGCTGGGCGCGGAGGCCCTGCTGCGGCGCAGCCTGCTCTTGTACGGCGTGGGCGGCGTCATCGCCCCCTTCGTGGGCATCAAGGTCATCGACGTGCTGCTCGGCGCCGTGGGCCTGGCGTGAAAGGACTCATCCCCATGTTCTCCACACTCCTCACGGCCCTGCGCGCATGCGTCGTCACGCTGGTGCTCACGGGCCTGCTGTACCCGCTGGCCGTCACCGGGCTGGCGCAGCTCCTCTTTCCGGGGGAGGCCAACGGCTCGCTGGTGAAGGACGACCGGGGCCGGGTGGTGGGCAGCGCGCTCATCGGGCAGGGCTTCACCCGGGCGGGGTACTTCCATCCGCGTCCCTCCGCCGCTGGCGCGGGCTACGACGGCGCGGCGTCCTCGGGCAGCAACCTGGGGCCCACGTCGCTGAAGCTGAAGGAACGCGCGGCGGCCGAGCTGGAGCGCCTGCGCCGGGAGAATCCGGAGGCCCCGGGGCCCGTGCCCGCCGAGCTGGTGACGACGTCCGCGTCTGGACTGGACCCGCACCTGTCGCCGGAGGCGGCGCGCTGGCAGGCGGCGCGGGTGGCGCGGGCTCGGGGGGTGGCGCCGGAGCGGGTGCTGGCCGTGGTGGACGCGCAGGTGGAGGGGCGGACGCTCGGTGTACTGGGCGAGCCGCGCGTCAACGTCCTGCTGTTGAACCTGGCGCTGGACCGGCGCTTCGGCCCGGCGCCGGGGGTGGGGGACGGCGGGCCGCGGCCGGGCCGTGGCCCGCCCTGAACACCGCTGCGTGCAGGCGCGCATTCACCACGTGAGCTTCGCCGGGCGCGAGGGCATCCTCCGCCGGCGTCCCACCGGATGGGGAGAGGATGACGATGACGCGGCGCTCACGCGCGGAGGACTTCCTGGAGCTGGTGGAGCGGGGCCGGCGCGGCCGGCTCAAGCTCTACATCGGCTTCGCGGCCGGAGTGGGGAAGACGTACCGGATGCTGGAGGAGGCGCATGCGCTGAAGCGGCGCGGTGTGGACGTGGTGCTGGGCTTCGTCGAAGCGCACGGCCGCGCGGACACGCAGGCGCTGGTGGAGGGCCTGGAGGTGGTGCCGCGCAAGCAGTACACCTACCGCGACGTCACCGTGGAGGAGATGGACCTGGACGCGGTGCTCGCGCGCAAGCCGCAGGTGGCGGTGGTGGACGAGCTGGCCCACACCAACCTGCCGGTGTGCCGTCACCGCAAGCGCTACCAGGACGTGCAGGCGTTGCTGGAGGCGGGCATCAACGTCATCGGGGCCTTCAACGTCCAGCACCTGGAGAGCCTCAATGATTTGGTGGGGCGCGCCACCGGCGTCACCGTGCGCGAGACGCTGCCCGACAGCTTCCTCAAGGCCGCCGACCAGGTGGTGAACCTGGACCTGGCGGTGGAGGACCTGCACGAGCGGCTCCGGGCAGGGAAGATCTACGCGGACGACAAGGTGCCCCAGGCGCTGGAGCGCTTCTTCAATGCGGAGAACCTGGCCACGCTGCGCGAGCTGGCGCTGCGGGAGGTGGCGGAGAGCCTGGACCGCGCCACCGCGAGGCCAGCGCCGCGTGAAGGGGACGAGGGCTCGCAGCGGAGCGCGGCGTGGGGCCGGGTGTTGGTGGCGCTGTCCAGCCATCCCCCGCACGCGGCGACGCTGCTGCGCCGGGGCTCGCGGATGGCGGGGCGGCTGAACACGGACTGGTTCGTCGTGTACGTGGAGACGCCGCGCGAGGCGCCGCACCTCATCGACTCGGAGGCGCAGCGGCACCTGCTGACGAACATCGAGAAGGCGAAGGAGCTGGGCGCGGAGGTGGTGCGCCTGCGGACCCGGGACCCGGTGGAGGGACTCCTGGACTTCGCGCGCTCGCACGGGGTGGGGCACATCATCGTCGGCCGCTCGCATCAGCCGTGGTGGAAGCAGCGGCTGGGGCGCTCGGTGGACGTGCGGTTGGTGCGCGAGGGCCGGGGCTTCGACATCCACGTGGTGGCCTTCGAGCCGCGGGAGGAGGGACGCCGCCCATGACGCTGCGAGCCCGGTTGTTGCTGGCCCAGGCACCCCTGGCCCTGGCGCTGTTGCTGGTGGGCGTGGTGGCCGTGGGGACGTTGTCCCGGCTGGGGCGCGCTGGGCCGCGGGTGCTTCAGGACAACTACCGCAGCGTGCTGGCCGCGCAGGAGATGATGGCGCAGCTGGAGCGCATGGACAGCGGGGCGCTCTTCATCATCGCGGGCGAGCGGCAGCGCGGGCTGGCGCAGCAGGCGGCGCAGCGCGAGCGCGTGGAGTCGCGGCTGCGGGTGCAGGAGGGCAACGTCACCGAGCCCGCCGAGGACGCGGCGACGCTCCGGCTGCGCCTGGCCTGGCGGCGTTACCTGGAACGCTATGAGGGGTTCCTCGCCCAGCCGTCGCAGGAGGGCGCGCGGGCGGCGTACTTCGGTGGGCTCGAGCCGGCCTTCCAGACGGTGATGGGCGCGGCCCGGGCCATCCTGGACCTGAACCAGGACGCCATGGTGCGCAAGAGCGAGGCGTTGCAGCGGCAGAGCGCGCGGGTGAACACGGTGATGGTGACGGCGGTGCTGGTGGCCTTCGTGGTGGGGGTGCTCGCCTCGCAGTCGCTGACGCACCGGGCGCTCCGGCCGGTGTCGGTGTTGTCGCAGGCAGTGCGGCGCCTGGGCGAAGGCGACTACGCGGCGCGCGCGGTGGTGGAGGGGCGGGACGAAATCTGTCTCTTATACACCTCT
>NZ_JABXEO010000255.1:0-398 GCF_013372585.1 Myxococcus sp. AM010 | reverse complement strand
GACTGTTTCGGGGTCGAAGTAAACGGTCACACTCACGGAATTGTCGCTCCACCAATGCTGAGCCTCCGCAGCCAAAGCCACCTTTTCCCAAATGGTCACATCCTTCTCCGACCGCTTGAAAGGAGACTTCACAGGAAAGGCCACAACATACTGCCCCTTGGAGTACACCGACTCCTCTACGACATATCCAGCTTCACGCACCGCAGCCAAAAGCTCATTATCCGGCATGGTGACACGACGAATATAGTAGCCAGACGCAGGATTCCAGTGCACACCCGGAGAGTCCCCCGTCAACAAAGAAACCGTTCCAGAAGGCTTCACCGTTGTCGTGCGAATACTGGGTCTCACACACAGCCAGTCGGAATATATATTGTCGAGCCGTTGGACTTCCTTGTAAC
>NZ_JABXEO010000254.1:0-399 GCF_013372585.1 Myxococcus sp. AM010 | reverse complement strand
GTTATACACCTCTTCAGGAGTATTCATAAAACAAGGCAAATGTAAAGAACTGTATTTTTTTGTATAACAAGATGGTATCCTAATCGCCAATGAATATAAGCTCCATCATTTCTCCCTATTTTTATATTAGAAGTGACAGAGATTTGCAGGGTGATGCAGAGCTGAAAATCACAGGTTTCCTTATTGGTTTTTGCATCGTAAAACTAAAGCAATAAACCAGCTCCCATCATCATCAACATCCCGGCGAACATGAATTTATTAGCCGGGCTCATAGCTGCATTCGCGTTTTAAGAATAATCCTCCTGCTGTCGCCGACTATGCTTAACGTTTAAAAAAGCATCAGCACTCTCGCAACGCACTCTTATTTTCCCCTTTAGAATACCGGAGGCCTGGTATGAG
>NZ_JABXEO010000253.1:0-401 GCF_013372585.1 Myxococcus sp. AM010 | reverse complement strand
CCATTCGCCCCTCGCCGCAATGCGCCGCCGCGCCGTGCAAAGGCCGGTCGCATCAAGCGCGGCGCCATGTTCGTGAAGATCCGACAGACCCGCTACCTGCGGGCGCGCAGCAATGCCAACGAGGCCACCGTGGGTTTCTCCGGGCGTGTCTCGCGAATCGCCCTGATCCACCAAGAGGGCCGCGCCGCCGCCTTCAGCAAGGACGGTCCGCGCATCACATACCCCAAGCGCCGGCTGCTGGGGTTCACACCGGCCGATGAACAGCTGGTGCGCGATTTGATCCTCGATCACCTGCGCGACCTGTAGCGTTATGCCCCGCTTTACAACTCGGTAGTGCTGGCCTCGCGCGCGCGCGATGGGAAGCTGAAACGCATCCCCCAGCCGGTGCCGACGTGTCCACC
>NZ_JABXEO010000252.1:0-407 GCF_013372585.1 Myxococcus sp. AM010 | reverse complement strand
GTCCAGCGCCACCTCGTTGCCCGCGAAGTCCTTGAGGAACGAATCGCGCTGCAGGCTCACCCGCGTGCGCGTGCCCTCCTTCGCGACGGTGATGCGGTGGGACGGGCTCTCCACCACCACGTCACGGCCCACGTCGATGAGCAGGTCCATGCGCAGCCCGTAGTCCACGTTCATGCTCGTGGGCGGGGAGATGCGGTCCGCGTCCGGCACCCGCGTCGTCGGGGCCGCGCTGCCATGGCCGGTGCGGTCGCCGTGCACCGCGCCGGGCATGTACCGGGGCGCCACCAGCGTGGGCAGCATCCAGCGCACGCTGCCCTCCTCCGCGGTGAGCGTCTGCAGGAACTCCACCTCCACCAGCGTCTCCTCGCCCGGCAGCAGGTTGCCCACCTGCGCGGTGAAGACGTTGG
>NZ_JABXEO010000251.1:0-418 GCF_013372585.1 Myxococcus sp. AM010 | reverse complement strand
TAATCGATAACGTCCCTTCACGCGCGCCGATTTCACCGCCGGAGACTGGCGCATCGAGATAATCGCCGCCCAGTTCATTCACCTGACGAGCGAAACGTTTAGTTTCAATCGGGGAAATGGAGCTCATATCAACAATGGTTTTGCCCTTCAGCGAGACTTTGGTACAACCATTTTCACCAAACAGAACGTCTTCAACCTGTGGCGTATCCGGCACCATAATAAAAATGATGTCCGATGCATCTGTTACCTGGCGCGCAGTTTCAACACTAACGGCGCCCAGTGACAGTAATTCATCAGCAACCGGACCAATGGTTGTGACATGCAGTTGATGACCGGCACGCGCCAGATTAATGGCCATCGGTGTACCCATAATGCCTAAGCCAATAAATCCCAGTTTCATAATTAACCTCTTTTAAAT
>NZ_JABXEO010000250.1:0-419 GCF_013372585.1 Myxococcus sp. AM010 | reverse complement strand
CGGTTTGTCGAAACTCGAAACCAAGGCCCAGACTCCTGCTCTTCGCAGCAAGCCTGGAAGACTTCTTCTTTACCTACGCTTGATTAAAAGCACCTGACTGCTTCCCTCACCTTCGCCTCACGGCGTCGGCGGGTACTTTTGTCAGGGCTTCTGCGAGAACTTCTCTCAGCAGAAATTGAACTTACCCTTCGTATGCACTTGTCAAAGAACGCTTCCTGGACTTCAGGAAACCTGTGTGGAGCTGATGGGTTCGCGCGCGTCACCGCCTTCCTCCCCGCTTGAGGAGGAAATGGTGGGCCTAGGTGGACTTGAACCACCGACCTCGCGCTTATCAGGCGCGCGCTCTAGCCAACTGAGCTATAGGCCCAGGGGGCTACCGCGTCGGCAAACCCTACAGCGTCCTTCATTCTCAAAGAGCT
>NZ_JABXEO010000249.1:0-419 GCF_013372585.1 Myxococcus sp. AM010 | reverse complement strand
GACCAGTATCAGACACCCGTTGAACTGGATGACGAAGAAGACGATTAACGACTCTTCAATAACTGACAAGGCCCGAGTTATCGGGCCTATTTTTTACTTACTGCTCTTCGCCGCCAAGAAAATAAATTCCCAACGGGATTGCCAGCAACACAGTAAAGACCAGGCTATAAACAAAAATCATCGATGACTGAATCACATACATTGATGTCGTCCACTCAGACAGCGGAATATTGTACTGTTCTATAACGCCGCCGATGGTCGCGCGAGTCACAACCGACGCCGCAATAATGAAAACCGCCAACAAACCAAAGAGAAATTTCTTCCCTTTCGCTGACTTCAGTTTCGCCATAATCATGATGTAATCCTTGTGCAGATAAATTTCTTGTTACCTAAACGTAACAATACCATGACATTTTACC
>NZ_JABXEO010000248.1:0-421 GCF_013372585.1 Myxococcus sp. AM010 | reverse complement strand
GGACTACGATCATCCGAACCTCCCGCACACGAAGCGGCTGGGGGCCTTCATGATCATGCCGACCAGCGGCGACTACACGCTCGACGTCGACTACACCTCCGGAGGCTGCCGGTACACGCACGGGCCCACGAAGTACGCGATGGTCGCATCGGGCGGGGTGCTGTTGATGAACCCCTTCAACGAGTTTAAGTCACCGGCTCCCGACACCCAGTCCTGGCTGTCGCACGCCTCGCGCTCGTACACATCGGCGCTCGCGGATGGACGCCTCGTGGATCTCGCCGTCAGCGGCGGCCCGGACTGCCGGGGTCCAGCGAAGGATGCCCCCGGGAACATCCTTCTCATGGACTTGGGTTCACCGCCGCTCGCGAAGCCCAATGGTGAGCTGTCCGGGACGTTCCCCTACGCGGACGCCACCTTCACC
>NZ_JABXEO010000247.1:0-425 GCF_013372585.1 Myxococcus sp. AM010 | reverse complement strand
CCCCCGAGGAGCACCTGGACGCGATGACGCAGGCGCTCTCCAAGGACTTCCGCGACCGCTCCATGGGCATGTACGTGGACCGGGAGCACAGCTACGCACGCGTCTGCATGGCCGCCCCCAGCCGCCCGCCCCGCGCCATGGAGGGTGAGTATCTGGACGCCCTGCGCCAGGCCGCGCGCTGGCTGGACGTGGAGACGACGGCGCTGGCGCGCCTCTTCAGCGGGAATGCCGCGCGCAACCTGCTGGCGGCGGCGGTGGACTTCGGGCCGGATGGCAAGGCCGTGGAGGCCCCCGCGCACCCCGCTCCGCCCTCGGAGCCGGACGAGGACGACCGCTACGTGGAGGCGAAGCTCGCCCAGGCGAAGCAGCTGATGGATGAGTACCTGAACCTGCGCAAGGAGGAACGGGCAATCCCGGGCGCCCCA
>NZ_JABXEO010000024.1:0-91610 GCF_013372585.1 Myxococcus sp. AM010 | reverse complement strand
GCATTGGGCGGGGCCATCGAGGGGGGTGGCAAGGCATTGGGTGGGGCCATCGAAGGCGGTGGCAAGGCATTGGGCGGCGCGAAGGCGCTGGGTGCCCATGATGCGGATTTCGACGTCGACGGTGGCGGAGTCCTGGCGGCCATGGGCTTCGCGGGCATCCCCATCACCGTGTCCGTGAGCTTCGTGGCGTTCATCGCCTGGTTCCTGTCGGTGATGAGCGCGCAGCCGCTGCACGCGGCGCTGGGCGGGGTGGTGCCGTCGTGGCTGCTGAGCAGCGGCCTGGGGCTGGGGTGCTTCGCGGCGGGAATGGTGACGGCGGGCTTCGCGGTCCGGCCCTTGCGGCCGGTGTTCGTGACCAAACGCGCCCCGGGGCGCGACGCGCTGATGGGGCGGGTGTGCACCATCTCCAGCGGCAGCGTGACGGCCAGGACGGGCCACGCGACCTTCGAGGACGGCGGGGCGGGCGTCATCCTCAACGTCGTCTGCGCGAAGCCCAATGAGCTCAAGCGAGGCCAGCCGGCGCTGATCCTCGCGTACGACGCGGAACGGCGCGTCTACGAAGTGGAGCCGGTCGACTGGTTGCTGCCGGAGGAGCTGGAACAGCTCCAGGACCCGGCCCGCGCCGCGGCCTTGGCTCGCGTGAAGGCACGAGGCTGAGTTTTACCGGTCGCGCCGAGGGGGCGACCGTCAGATTCGACGCCGGAGGGCTTTTGCGGGGGACCTCCGGCGCCTGATACAAGGCCCGCTGTCATCATCAATCAGGAAATGGCCATGGACCCCATTACCGCGGTCGCTGCCGGCATCGGTGGCATCATCCTCCTCGGAGGCATCCTCCTCACCATCGTCCGGCTCTATCGGCAGGTGGACCAGGGCAAGGTGCTCATCGTCAACACGCTGAAGAACGAGCCGGTCGTCACCTTCACCGGCGCGGTGGTGTTCCCCATCATCAACCGGGCCGAGGTGATGGACATCTCCTTGAAGACGGTGGAGATCGACCGCCGCGGCAAGGAAGGCCTCATCTGCCGGGACAACATCCGGGGTGACATCAAGGTCACCTTCTTCGTCCGCGTGAACAAGACGCGCGAGGACGTGCTGAAGGTGGCGCAGACCATTGGCTGCGCGCGCGCCTCCGACCAGGAGACGCTGGAGAACCTCTTCGAGGCCAAGTTCTCCGAGGCCCTCAAGACGGTGGGCAAGAGCTTCGACTTCGAGGAGCTCTACACCAAGCGCGAGGAGATCAAGGACCAGGTCGTCAACGTCATCGGCCGTGACCTCAGCGGGTACATGCTGGAGGACTGCGCCATCGACTTCCTGGAGCAGACCCCGGTCGAGATGCTGGACAAGGACAACATCCTCGACGCGCAGGGCATCCGGAAGATCACCGAGCTGACGACGAAGCAGAACGTCTTCACCAACGAGCTGCGCCAGGATGAGCGCATGGCCGTCACCAAGCGCAACGTGGAGGCGGATGAGGCCATCTTCGCCCTCGAGCGTCAGCGTGAAGAGGCCGCCGCGAAGCAGAAGCGCGAAATCGACAGCATCCAGGCCCGCGAGACGGCCGAGGCCGAGCGCGTGAAGCAGGAGGAGTACGCCAAGGCCCAGCTGGCGCGCATCAAGGCCGAGGAAGAAATCAACATCAACGAGCAGAACAAGTCGCGGCAGATCGAGGTCGCGCAGAAGAACCGCGAGCGCGTGGTGGCCGTGGAGACCGAGCGCGTGGAGAAGGACCGCGCCCTGGAAGCCATCAACCGCGAGCGTGAGACGGAGCTGCAGCGCATCGCCAAGGAGAAGGCGCTCGAGGTCGAGAAGAAGCTCATCGCCGACGTGGTGCGCGCCCGCATCGTCGTGGACAAGACGGTGGCGGAGGAGGAGGAGCGCATCAAGGACCTGCGCGTGAAGGCCGAGGCCACCCGCCGCAAGGACGCGCTGCTCATCACCGCCGAGGCGCAGGCGCAGGAGAAGCTGGTCAAGGACATCAAGGCCGCCGAGGCCTCCAACGAGGTGGCCAAGTTCACCGCCAAGGAGAAGCTGACGCTGGCCGAGGCCGAGCTGGAGGCCGCGGACAAGACGGCGAAGGCGAAGGTCCGTCTGGCCGAGGGCGTCCAGGCCGAGGCCGCCGCCCAGGGGCTGGCCGAGGTCCGCGTGAAGGAGGCCGACGCGCAGGCGCAGGAGAAGCTCGGCATGGTCAACGTCCGCGTGAAGGAAGCCGAGGCGGGCGCCATCGAGAAGCAGGGCCACGCTCAGGCGAACGTCGTCCGCGAGAAGCTGCTGGCGGAGGCGGCGGGTGAGCAGGAGAAGGGTCTGGCCAACGCGCGCGTCCTGGAGGCGGAAGCCGGCGCCATCCAGAAGCGCGGCGAGGCGGAGGCCATTGCCACGCGCGAGAAGCAGCTGGCCGAGGCCGCTGCCATCCAGGAGAAGCTGCTGGCCGAGGCCCGCGGCCTGGCCGAGAAGGCCGCGTCCATGAAGCTGATGGACGGCGTCGGCCGCGAGCACGAGGAGTTCCGCCTCAAGCTCAACAAGGAGCGCGACGTGGAGCTGGAGTCCATCCGCGCGAAGAAGGACATCGCGCACGCGCAGGCCGAGGTGCTGTCCAAGGCGTTCGCCAACGCGAAGTTCAACATCGTCGGCGGCGACGGCCAGTTCTTCGAGCGCTTCGTCAAGGCGGTGTCGTTCGGCACCGCGGTGGACGGCGCGCTGGACCACGGCGAGGCGCTGAAGACGGCGCTGGGCGGCTACCTCAACGGCGAGAAGGACCTGCCGGCCGACCTGAAGGAGATCCTCTCCAAGCCGGGCCTGAGCAACGACGCGCAGAACCTGGCCGTGGCCGCGCTGCTGCACAAGATGGCGGCCAGCCCCGTCGCCGCGACCTCCGCCGGCCTCAAGGCGCTGGTGGAAGACGTGGCGCGGCCGGGCACGGTCGACAAGCAGGGCTGACAGTCCCAATGGGCCACCGCCGTGAACAGGCGGCGGTGGCACGGCCGTAAGACGACCCTCACTCCGGCCTCCCCTCCGGGGTGGCGCCCCTCCGCTCGGGAGGGTGCGGGGGTGGGGGTCTTCGCTTTTCCGGTGAACATTCATGGCAACTGACGGTGGCAAGGGCGCGGCGCCCGCGGGCGAAGCGGCGCTGGAAGGCGGCAGCTACGAGGTCATCCGTTCGCGGCTTCTGTCGCAGGCGGACGCGCTGGGCGCGAAGGCGACGGACCTCAACGGGCGGCGCAAGGCGCTCTTCGGTGGGACGGAGCTGGCCGTCATCGGCAACGAGCGGGTGCGCACCGAGCACAACTGCGTCCCGTGCGACATCGCCAGCGTCGGCAAGTACCTGCTCTTCGGCTACAACGTCTTCATCGGCCTGAAGCGGGAGACGTCGGTGTCCGACGTGTTCTCCCTGCACAAGTTCGAGAAGACGGCCGACGGGTACGACTTCTCCACCGTGCCCGACTCCGAGGCCGGCGGGTTCCTGGCGGACCCGCGCTTCGTGAAGGACTTCGGCGAGCTCTACAAGTACTACAAGGACGCGAAGCTCCTCCAGATTCGCAAGCTGGACTCGCGCCTGCTGGCCATCTTCCAGACGGGCCAGTCGCTGCGCGACATCAAGGTCTTCCGCTTCAGCCTGGACGTGGAGGGCCTCGCCACCTACCTGGACAACCAGGGCGAGCGCGACCACGTCTTCCCGCCGTCGCACGACTTCGAGTGGACGGTGGCCACGCGCGACAACTACGTCACCGGCCAGCACCCGCACGTCAACGTGCTGGACCAGGTGTTCGTGGAGACGGTGAAGGGCGACCTCACCATCAAGGTGGAGGACAACACCTCCACCGGCATGGGCATCTACAACGAGCCCGTGGATGACCCGGACCAGTCGCTGGACGACGCCGAGTTCGCCTGGGCCAAGGTGGGCACGCTCATCCTGCTGCGCGTGCTGCCGTTCCGGGAGAAGGCGCACCGCTACCTCGTCTTCAACGCGCGCACGCAGCACGTGGTGCGCATCGACGCCATTGGTCAGGCGTGCGTGCGGCTGCCGGAGGACCAGGGCATCGTCTTCCCGGGCGGCTATTACCTCCAGACGGGAGACTTCAAGGTCTTCGACGGCGCCGCGGCGTCGGAGGGCATGGAGTTCAAGCGCGCCATCCGCTCGCCCAACGGCGAGGACGTGCTCTACATCTTCCACCGGCGGACGGACGGCTGCTACGTCCTCTTCCCGTACAACCTGGTGCGCAAGGAGGTGCAGAACCCCCTGGTCGCGCACGGCATGAGCCTGTTCGCCGACGGGCAGCTCGTCATCTTCCGCTCCACGTCGGACGAGCCCACGCGCGTCCACCCGATGCAGGTGTGGCAGACCCCGTTCGTGTCCGCGGAGCACGCCGCGGCGGCGCCGCCGGCCCCGGGCTACCTGGGCAAGGTGGGCAACGCGGAGCTGGTGCGCGGCATCTCCGACGCGCTGACGCTCCAGCGCGTCGCGAAGTCGGAGAAGCCCACCCGGCGCACGTATGAGGACCTGGTGTCCTCGGCCACCCGCGCGCTGGACGCGTACTACTGGCTGGGCCATGAGGAGACGGGCCTCCAGGAGCCGGTGGAGACCCTGCGGCGCACCTCCGAGCTCATCATCGATGAGTTCGAGAAGGTGGTCGCGATGCGGAAGCGCGCCACCGAGGCGCTGTCGGCCGCGGAGGTCGAGCAGCAGACGCTGCTCGTGCGTGTCCAGCCGGAGAACCTCACGAACGCGGAAGCCTTCATGCAGGCGCTGGCGGACCTGCGCAAGCAGCGCGGGCACCTGATTACGCTGAAGGACATCCGCTACATGGACCTGGGACGCGTGGACGTCCTGGAGACCGCGGTGGTGGAGGCGTCCGACCGGGTCAGCACGGCCTGCGTGGAGTTCCTCCAGACAGGCGAGGCGCTGGCGCCGCTGGCCGAACGGCTGGATGTGCTGCTGGCGCAGCTGGAGCCGGTGCAGACGTCCGTGGAGCTGGCGCCCCTGGGCGAGGACGTGGACCGGACGGCTCATGGCCTGGAGGTCCTGGGCGAGGTCGTCGGCGGGCTCCAGGTGGGGGACCCGCTGGCCCGCGCTCGCATCCTGGAGGGCATCTCCGAGCTGTTCAGCCGCCTCAACCGCGTGCGCGCCAGCCTCGCGGCCAAGCGCAAGGAGCTGTCCGGCCGGGAGAAGCGCGCGGAGTTCGGCGCGCAGTTCAAGCTGCTGGGGCAGAGCATTGAAAGCGCGCTGTCGCAGGCGGACAGCCCGGAGCGCTGCGACGAGGCGATGTCCCGCCTCACCGTGCAGTTGGAGGAGCTGGAGGGCCGCTTCGGCGAGTTCGACGAGTTCCTGGAGCAGATCACCCAGAAGCGCGAGGAGCTGCTGGAGGCCTTCGGCGCGCGCAAGCAGTCGCTGTTGGACGAACGGCAGCGCCGCGCGCAGAGCCTCTTCGGCGCCGCGGAGCGCATCCTCCAGGGCGTGCAGCGCCGGGCCAGGTCCTTCAAGACGGACGACGAGCTCAACGGCTACTACGCCTCCGACGCGATGATCCTCAAGCTGCGCCAGCTGGCCGACCAGCTGATGGAGCTTCAGGACAGCGTCCGCGCGGACGAGGTGCTGTCGCGCGTGAAGTCCGCCAGGCAGGACGCGCTGCGCGCCCTGCGGGACAGGCAGGATCTGTTCGCGGACGGCGACAACGTCATCAAGCTGGGGACGCACCGCTTCAACGTCAACACGCAGCCGCTGGACCTGACGCTGCTGCCGCGCGACGGCGAGCTGTACCTCCAGCTCACCGGCACGGACTACGCGCAGAAGGTAGAGGACGCGGAGCTGCTGAAGTACCGCGAGCTCTGGGATCAGCACCTGGTCTCCGAGTCGCCGGGCGTGTACCGCTCCGAGTACCTCGCGGGCTGCCTGCTGGCGGACGCGGAGGACGGCAAGCGCGGCCAGTCGCTGGACGCGCTACACGAGGCGCTCATCAGCGGCACGCTGCTGGAGAAGGTGCGCGCGTACGCGGCCGACCGCTTCGACGAGGGCTACGAGCGCGGCGTCCATGACGCGGACGCGGTCTCCATCCTGGAGAAGCTGCTGGGGCTGCACCAGGGGGCTGGATTGCTGCGCTTCGCGCCGGCGCCGCGCGCCTGGGCGGCGCTGTACTGGGCCTTCGACGCGGACGAGGCGGCCCGCGCCCTGTTCCAGCGGCGCGCGCGCAGCCTGGCGCGGCTGCGCACCACCTTCGCGTCCGGCGGCAGCCTGGCCGAGGTGGGCGAGGCCCTGGGTGAGCGCATCGCCGCGTTCCTCACCGCGAACGGCCTGGCGCACTCGCCGGCCGAGCCGCGGCAGGCGGGCCGTTACCTCGTCGAGGAGCTGGGCGCGGAGCACCCGCGCTTCACCACCAGCGGCGAGGCGGTGGCGCTGCGGGACGCGTTCCTCCATGAGCTCGATCGGCACGGGACGCGGTCCTCGTTCGAGGACGACCTGCGCGGCCTGGAGAAGGACCTGGGCGCCCGGCTGGAGCTCGCCCGGGTGTGGCTGGACGGCTACCTCGCGCAGCGCGAGGGCGGTCCGGGTGACTCCGTCCACGTGGCGCTGGAGACGGCGGTGCTGCTGCTCACCGGCGCCAAGCTGGACCGTGAGACGGCGGGCGCGCTGACGGCCACCGAGGTCTCCGCGCTGCTGGGCAACCATTCGCGCATCCAGGACCGGAAGCTGCCGCTGCGCCTGGACGAGTTCCTGGCGCGCCTGGGCGAGTTCCGGCAGGTGCGCGTGCCCCAGTACCAGGCCTACCGCGCGCTGCTCAGGGACTTGCTGGAGCGCGAGCGCCGCAAGCTGCGCCTGGAGGAGCTGACGCCGAAGGTGCTGTCGTCCTTCGTGCGCAACCGGCTCATCGACGAGGTGTACCTGCCGCTCATCGGCGCCAACCTGGCGAAGCAGCTGGGCGCGGCGGGCGAGGGCAAGCGCACGGACCGCATGGGCATGCTGCTGCTCATGTCGCCGCCGGGCTACGGCAAGACGACGCTGATGGAGTACGTCGCCAGCCGCCTGGGACTCACCTTCGTGAAGGTGAACGGCCCGGCGCTGGGGCACTCCGTGAAGTCGCTGGATCCGGCCGAGGCGCCCAACGCCACGTCCCGGCAGGAGGTGGAGCGCATCAACCTGTCCTTCGAGATGGGCAACAACGTGATGCTCTACCTCGACGACATCCAGCACACGGACCCGGAGCTGCTCCAGAAGTTCATCTCCCTGTGCGACGGCCAGCGCCGCGTGGAGGGCGTGTGGAACGGCCGGACGCGCACCTACGACTTGCGCGGCAAGAAGTTCTGCGTGGTCATGGCCGGCAACCCGTACACGGAGACGGGTGAGCGCTTTCGTATCCCGGACATGCTCGCCAACCGCGCGGACACCTACAACCTGGGTGACATCCTCGACGGCAAGGAGCACCTGTTCGCGCTCAGCTACATCGAGAACGCGCTCACGTCGAACACGGTGACGGCGCCGCTGGCCACGCGCGATCCGGCGGACACGCACCGCCTCATTCGCATGGCGCAGGGCGAGGAGGTCCAGACGGGCGAGCTGAAGCACGGCTACGCGGCGGCGGAGCTCCAGGAAATCGTCGCGGTGTTCCAGCGCATGTTCCGGGCCCAGTCGGTGCTGCTGAAGGTGAACCTGCAGTACATCGCCTCGGCGGCGCAGGACGAGCGCTTCCGCGCCGAGCCCGCGTTCAAGTTGCAGGGCAGCTACCGCAACATGAACAAGCTGACGGAGAAGATTGTCTCCGCGATGACCGACGACGAGCTCGAGCGGCTCATCGACGACCACTACCAGGGCGAGTCCCAGACGCTGACGACGGCGGCGGAGCAGAACCTGCTCAAGCTGGCGGAGATGCGCGGGCGCCTGACGCCGGAGAAGGCGAAGCGCTGGGAGGACATCAAGCAGGGCTTCGCGCGCGTCAAGCGCATGGGCGGCAAGGAAGACGACCCGGTGGCCCGCGTCACCGGCCAGCTCAGCGGCATCGAGGAGCAGCTGGGCGCGGTGCGGGACGCGGTGGTGCAGGCGGCCAACCACGTCTCCGCCAGCCAGGCCCGCGACGCGCAGCCGGGGCCGGTGGTGGAGGTGCTGCCTCGCCTGGAGTCCCTGCGAGAGGCCGTGCTGGAGGTGGCGAAGGTGGGCCGCGAGTCCGTGAGCGTCGCGAAGGCCGTGCCCGCACCCCTGGCCCCCGTGGCCGCGGGGCCGGACCTGACGCCGTACCTCAAGCACATGGCGCACCTGCTCAAGGCGCTGACGGAGCGGGTGGCGGCGCAAGCCGAGCGGCCCGCGGAGCCGCCGGAGTCCGCGCCCACCGTGCGCATGGCGGCGCCGGTGCCCGCGCCCGACTTCGGCCCGTACATGGAGCAGCTCTCCCGCGCCATCACCGCGCTGGCGGAGCGGCCCGTGAATGTGTCCGCCAACGTGCCCGCGGAAGCCCTGCAGCGCACCGCGCTCAGCGGGCCGTCACCCGCCGAGCTCAGCCGTCAAATCGAGCTGGTGGAGGGCGTGCTGCTGCCGCTGGAGCGCGCCTCGCGCCGCGCCATCCAGGGCGAGGGCGAGGGCGTCATGAAGTCGCTCCAGGTCTGGCAGAACGTCACCGAGGCCCTGGAGTTGCTGCGCTCCATGCTGCGGCGCTGAGGCGCGCGCGCTAGCGGAACTGGCCAGAGCCCTCGGCACTGCGGTTGTCGAGGACTCTGTCCAGCGTGTCTTCCAGTTGCTGGCCGTCCGCCGCGGTGACGCGCACGGAGAAGGGGCCGTCGCCCATGCCGCTGGAGTTGACGAAGTAGTTGTAGCTCTCGCGCGGGACGTCCTGCCAGCCGCCGGTGCCGCGCCGCCACTCCAGCTTCTGGATGGGCAGGCGGTGGTTGCGGACCTGGATGGCGGTCCACCAGGGATTGCTGCCGTCCTTGAAGTGGTACTCGAGGTTCCCCGCCACGTCGCAGGACACCGGCGTCCAGGTGATGTTGACCCGGCCTTGTTGCATCTCCGCGATGCGGGCGAAGGCCTCCCGGCTCAGGTCCAGGTGGCCGGATTCACACTCCGGGCACCGGTCCACGATGCGCACGCGGACCGAGCCCTTGGGTCCGGTGATGTCCACGCACTGTCCACAGGCCGCGCTGTTGGCGTACTGGGGCGTGTTCATGGCGGCCACCATCAAGTCACCCGTCGGCTCGTAGCTGCAGTTGCCGGAGCCGTTGGCGTCGTAGAAGGTGGCGATGCCCTGTTGCTCCTCGCCCAGCGGCGCGCCGCCGCCAGACGGGTCGTCACTGCAACCGCCACAGGCGAGGAACGCCGTGGCGACAGGGAAGAGGAAGCGTCGGGACTGCGAGCGAAGGAGGTGCATGGCCGCTCAGCATACCCCTTCGAAACGGCATCGGGGTGGAGGGGCCCCAGGCACCCTCCACCCCGACGTGTATGCGGGCTTGTGCCCCGGGGTCAGCGGCCCTGGACGGAGGCGCCCTTGAGGGCGCGGGCCTGCGTCACCAGCCGCACGAACTCCTGGCGGTCGGCGTCACCCTCGGTGGCGCCCGCGGCCAGCTTCTCGGCCGCGGCCAGGCTCCAGCCCTCCGCGGAGGGGCTGTCGCGGAGGACGTCCGCGGTGGCGGCCACGGCGACGGCGAAGCGGAAGTCCGGCGACGCCTGCGCCAGCGTGTCACGCAGCTTGCTGCGCTCGAAGGGGAACTCGCGCTCGGAGGCCTCAGTGCCATTGGGCGCCTTGGCGCGGACGCGGACGGTGGCCAGCGCTTCGGTGGCCTCACCGGTCAGCTCCACCTCGTACACGGCGGTGACGTTGTGGCCGGCGCCAATCTCGCCCGCGTCCACCTTGTCGTTGCGGAAGTCGTGGTCGGCGACGTCGCGGTTCTCATAGCCCACCAGCCGGTAGCGGCGGACGGCGGCGGGGTTGAACTCCACCTGGAACTTCACGTCCTTGGCGATGACCTCCAGCGTGCCGGTGAGCTGCGTCTCGAACACCTTCTTCGCCTCGCGCAGGCTGTCCACGTAGTAGCAGTTGCCATTGCCCTTGTCCGCGAGCTTCTCCATCAGGTCGTCGCGGTAGTTGCCCATGCCGAGGCCCACGGTGGTGAGGGTGACGCCCTCCGCCGTGTACTTGTGGATGCTGTCCAGCATGGCGTTGGCGCTGACATTCCGGCCGATGTTGGCGTCACCGTCGGTGAGGACGACGACGCGGGACACCACGCTGCCGGAGGCCTTCTTCACCGCGTGGCGGTAGGCCATCTCCATGCCGGAGCCCATCGCCGTGCCGCCACCGGCCGTGAGCGAGTCGAGCGCGGCGTGGATGCGCTTCACGTCGGTGGCGGGCGTTGGCGGCAGCACGTCCCGGGTGTTGCCCGCGTAGGTGACGATGGCGACGGTGTCGTTCTCGTTGAGGTTCTTCACGGCGACCTTGATGGCCTGCACGGCGAGAGGCAGCTTGTCCTCCGAGTGCATGGAGCCGCTGGTGTCCACGAGGAACACGAGGTGCGCGGGCTTGCGCTGCGAGCGCGAGACGACCTTGCCCTGCACGCCCACGCGCAGGAAGTGGCGCTGGGCATTGAAGGGGGAGGGCGCCCCCTCCAGGTGCACCGCGAAGGCGCCCGTCTCCGGGGGCGCGTAGCGGAACTTGAAGTAGTTGACGAACTCCTCCACGCGGACGGCGGACGCGGGCGGGAGCTGGCCGTTGACGAGGTAGCGGCGCGACACCGTGTACGACGCGGTGTCCACGTCCGCGGCGAACGTGGAGAGCGGGTCCTTGACCGTCTCGATGAACGCATTGGCCTTCCAGGCCTCGAAGGTGTTGCCGCCCGCGGGGGCGGCGTCGTCCCGGGGCTGGCCTTTGAAGGGCGCGCCCGCCAAGGCGTCGGCTTCCGACTTCATGGGGCGCGCTTCGCGCCGCTTGGCAGCCTCCGGCGCCGGTGAGCGCGGCATGGGCCTGGCGACCGCGTTCGGCGGCGGGGCACCCGCGGGGGTCGCCGTTCCCACGGCGGGCTCGGCCATGTCCCTGTCACTGGTGGACTCCTCGTACTCCTGGACGCGCGCGGTGCCGTCCTTCGGGGCCGCGGGAGCGGGCCGCTGGACGGTGACGCGCTCGTCGGCGGCGGGGCTGCGGCTGTGGCATGCGGGCAGGGTGCCGGCGACGAGCAGGGCACTTCCCCAGACAGTCAGTTGGCGCTTCAGCGAGAAGGGGGACATCGAGGCTCCAAGGTCGGTGAGTAGGTCGCCTCCCGAAAACGCATGGCCCGAGAAAATGGGTCTACGGCCGGATGAATTTTCCGGCGAACACCCGCGCCGGGCGTCCTTGTCTGGAGCACCCCCGTCTGACAGGGTGCCGCGCCATGCAGACCGCCAGGCCATTTCGAATTCTGGGTGTCCAGCAGATCGCCATTGGAGGCGCGGACAAGGCGCCGCTCCGCAAGCTCTGGGTCGACCTGCTGGGCTTGACGCCTCACGGCACCTACCGCAGCGAGCGCGAGAACGTGGACGAGGACATCGTCACCGCGGGCGCGGGCCCCTTCAAGGTGGAGGTGGACCTGATGCAGCCCGTGGACCCGGAGAAGAAGCCCCGCGTCCATGAGACGCCGCTCAACCACGTGGGCCTCTGGGTGGACGACCTGCCCGTGGCCGTGCGGTGGCTGGAGTCCCAGGGCCTGCGCTTCGCCCCCGGCGGCATCCGCAAGGGCGCCGCGGGCTTCGACATCTGCTTCATCCACCCCAAGGGCAGCGAGCAGTTCCCCTTCGGCGGAGAGGGCGTGCTCATCGAGCTGGTGCAGGCGCCGAAGGAGGTCATCGCCGCCTTCGAGTCGCTCTCCGCCGCGGGCCCCTGAGTCAGCGTCCGGCGGAGGCGTGCGGGCCCTGCCTGAACAGCCGCCACGAGAGGGTCCGGAGCGCGGGCCGCAGCACGCGCTCCAGCCGAACCGTGGCGACGCACAGGACGAAGGTGAGGCCGATGATGACGGCCGTCAGCACCCAGTACTGGCCCCAGCCGCTGCGGTCTCCCCAGAAGCGCTGGAAGGAGAAGACGCCGCCCAGTTGGTAGAAGAGCAGCATCTCGTGGAAGAAGTACGCGGACAGCGACGACGTGCCGAACACCTCCACGAAGCGCCGCAGCCGGGACGGCGCCGCGTCCGTGGGGATTCGAGCCTCCAGCCACGTCAACACGAGCAGCGCCGTGCTCACCCAGCCGAAGCGCGCCGCCGCGTTGGACGGATTGGCGACGAAGAAGCGATGGGGCGGGTAGAGGTCGTAGAGGGAGTCACCGAGCACCGCGCCGGTGAAGCCCAGGCCCATCAGCACCAGCAGTGCTTTGATGAGCCCGGCGCGGCCCCAGGCGCCCGCCACCGTTCCCGCGAAGACGCCCAGCCACGCGTAGCCCAGCCAGGGCAGGAGGGGGAAGGGCGCGAAGGAGGACTTCTCCGTCAGCGTGGCCCAGGGGCCATCCACCTGTTCGCCCAGGGGTGACACGGCGAAGGTGGTCATGGCCAGCACGAAGGCGCCGGTGCTCAGCACCCTGGGGCGCGCGGAGAGCAGCGCGGCCACCGGCAGGACGATGAGCAGGCACAGGCCCACGCACTGGAGGATGTCCATGCGGAAGAGCCACCGCGGCTCGCGCAGCAGGGGGAACCACGCCCAGTTGACCAGGGTGGCCACGGCGAGCACCTCGCCAGCGCGGCGGAGGTTGCGGTGGACGCGCTCGCGGAGCACGCCGCTGGCGGCGCTGCGGACCATCATCAGCGCGGTGGCGAAGCCGGCGGAGAAGATGAACGCGGGGGCCACCAGCCCGTCGACGCGCAGCAGCCGCGCGACCCATTCGCTCTGCCGCAGCTCGGGCGTGAGCAGGGCCAGGGTGTGCGTCTGGACCATGAAGAGCACCGCGATGCCCCGGAGCCAGTCGATGGCTCGGATGCGATCACGTGAGACGAGGGCAGGGGAGGCGGGCGTAGACGTCACGGACCGCCTACCCTAAAGCATCAGCGGACCCAGCTCACGTTACTGATGGTGAATTTGGAGCCGTCCTGCTTCTCCGCGTTCGTCATCGGCGAGTACACCCGCGTGGAGAACGTGTTGGCCGCGGTGTCCACCTCCACCAGCCGCGTCAGGTTCGAGGTGTTCTCGTGATACGCCGTCAGGATTTGATGGATGACGTTGCCGTGGACCCCCGTGCTGGCAAGGTACGCGGCGTTGCCCGTGTGCCCTGAGAAGACGAACCGCACGTTGGCGTACTGCTTGATGAGCTGGTCGAACACGTACTGCGGGCTGTTGTTGCCATAGCCGCCGTTGCGCTGCTCGATGGCGCCGCCGCCATTCAGGTGGGAGTGGGTGTTGATGATGACGTTGTGGCGCGGATGTTGCGCCAGCACCGTCTTCGCCCAGTCGACGGCGCCGGTGCGCGCCCACAGCTCCAGGTTGAGCACCAGCCAGTCCAGGCCGCCCGCGGAGAACGTGTGGAAGGAGTTGTCAACCTTCCCCGGCTCGTAGACGCCCTGCAGCGCGGTGAAGCGCGTGAGCGGGAAGTGCGCGTTGAAGGTGGAGGTGTCGCGCAGGTTGGCGTTGACGTTGCCGGGGCAGGCGCTCCCGCCGGGGCACACGGCCGCCGTGTCGTGGTTGCCGATGGCGTAGACGTAGGGGAGGCCGGCGGCGTCCAGGAGCTCGGTGGCCTCGCTGGCGCGCACGTACTGGATGTGGTCCGGCGTGTCCCAGTTCACGACGTCGCCCGTGTGCAGCACGAAGCGCAGGTCGAGCGAGGCCTGGTTGGCCACCAGCCACTGGTACCGGTGGACGAGCCGCGTGGGGGGCGTGGTGAGGACCTCGTTCTGCGTGTCGGGGATGACGGCGAAGGTGAACTTCGTGTCGACCGGCGGCGCGGACTCGGGTGCGGCGTAGAACTTGATGCCCTGGTTGACCCAGCCGGCGGAGGCGAGCGCGTCGCGCTGGGCCTCGGTGATGGCGAAGCGGTGCTTGCGCAGCGTGGTGTTGGAGAAGCGGTACACGGGAACGAGGCACGCCGCGGCCGTCTTCGACGCGTAGAAGCCGACGTTCTCGTTCGTCGTGTAGCCCCCGTTCTGCATGAGGTCGTTCCGCTCGGCCTCATCGATGGTCCAGAAGTGCTCCTGCCGGCTGGGGCTGTAGATGCGGTAGACGGGGGACAGCCCCGTCCCCGTGGAGGCCGCGGCGAGGAACGCCACGCCCCGGTCTTCCGTGTAGCCCCAGGTGGTGGCGGCGTTGGCGGCCTCGTTCGCGTTGAGCGTGTAGAGGCTGTCTCCGGTGGCCGGCTTGATGCGGTGATGGACGGCCCGGCTCAGTGAGGCGCAGTTCAGCGCGGACTCGGCGCTGGCGACCTCGGGCCGCGACTCCACCGGGCCGCCGCACGCCGCCAGCAGGCCCAGCAGTGCCACGGGGACCGCGGTTTTCAGGTGTCTCAAAGGTGTCTCCTCGCAAGAGGTGTGTCGCGGACAGGGATGTCCGCAAAACGAGCATTGCGAGGAAATCAATAGCACCTGGGTTGCGGTCGTGGAAGACCCACCTTGGGCAGTGTCTACCTGTAACCCGTGGCGTCGGCGGGCTTGCCCGCGTCCTGGACCTCGACGACGTAGCGCCAGGCATCGGGCTGGCTGCCATCCAGGTCCGTGAAGCCGTAGACCCGCGCGAGCTGGCCACTGGACAGGGACTGACCGTTCCACCGGGCCTTGTCCGCGTCAGAGGCCAGCGCGGCCACGGCGCGGCCGACATAGGCCGGCGACTCCGAGATGACGAAGTGGGGCTCCTTCACCGTGGCGTCGCGCCAGTTCTGCTCGGTGACGCCGAAGTGCTCCAGCATGCCTTCGGAGCGCATCCAGCCCGGCGTCAGCGCGACGGCGGTGGCGCCATGGGGCTTCAGCTCCCGCGCCTGGCTCCAAGCCAGCCGGAGGACAGAGGCCTTCGCGAGGTCATAGAACGTGGAGATGCGGTAGTTCGTCGCGTTGTAGTCGGCGGTGCCGTCGGTGACCTCGACGACGAGCCCTCCCGGGCGGCGGATGAGCAGCGGCAGGGCGAAGTGGCTGGTGATGAGGTGCGTCTCCACACCCAGCCGGAGCAGCCGCAGCCCCTTGTCGAGCGAGTGCTCCCACACGCTCTTGTTCCACTCGAAGATGTGCTCGCCGCCCCAGATGTCGTTCACGAGCACGTCGAGCCGGCCCTGCTCCCGGTCGATGCGCTCCACCAATGACTGGACCTGTTCGGGCTCCAGGTGGTCCGTCCGCACGGCGATGCCCAGCCCGCCCGCCGCCGTCACCTGCTCGGCGGTGTCCTCGATGGTCTCCGGCCGGTTCTGCTCCGAGCGCTGCGCTCGAGTCGTCCGGCCCGTGACATAGACGGTGGCGCCCTCCGCGCCGAGCTGCACCGCGATGCCCCGTCCCGCCCCACGCGTGCCGCCCGCGACCAGCGCCACGCGTCCCTTCAGCGAATCCTTCATGTCCCGCATGCCTGCCTCCTCCTGGAATGTGCGCACTACGGGGAGAGCCTACGGAGGGTTGTTGACACCTCCTGTCATGATTGGGCGAGTTGGCGCGGTTCGCGCAAGAACGCACCGCAACCTTTTCACGGCTCACCTGTTCAACGTCTCGCGAGGAGGTTGCGTGATTCGACGACTCATCCTGGGCGCCGCCCTCTGTCCGCCGTGGGCCGCGCTCGCCAAACCGCCAGCGGGAGGCGTGGTCTGTGCCACCTATCCCTCGGCTCCGGCCTGCACCGGACAGCAGCCGGCCTGCACGCTCTGCCATACGGCCCCTCCGCAGCGGAACGTCTTCGGCGCCGCGCTGGAGCCCCACCTGGCGCCCGGTGCGCCCAGGCCGCTCTCGGATGGCGATTTCTCCCTGTCCCTGCCTGCCGCGCTGCGCGCCGTCGAGCCCGAGGACACGGATGGCGACGGCGTGACGAACGTGGAGGAGCTGCTGCGCGGCACGCTGCCCGCGGACCCGGCCAGTGTGCCCGCCTCGGAGCCCGGGGACTGCGTGGCGGGGCAGAACCCCGGCTACGACATCTGCCGCTATGACTTGCGCTTCGCCTACCGGCGGGTGCTGCTCGACTTCTGCGGACGGTCGCCAACCTACGCGGAGCTCCAGGACTTCGCCGCGCGCGGGGACGACAGCAAGCGCGAGTTCATCGACGCGGAGCTGGAGCGCTGCACGGGCAGCGAGTTCTGGCGGGGCAAGGACGGGCAGCTCTGGAAGCTGGCCCACCCGAAGATTCGTCCGGTGGGCTCCATCAAGTCGGGCGAGGACGCGGGCCCGATTCCGCTCGCGGACTACTACGACGACTACGCGCTCTACGCCTACGCCCAGCTCGACCACCACGATGCGCGCGAGGTGATGACGGCGACGTACTTCGTGAGCCGTCAGACGGAGCCCACGCGCTACACCGCGACGCTGGCGTTGCCCTCTCAGTTCGTGGAGGAGGGCCGCCGCGCCGGCAACCTCACCTCGGCGTGGAGCCTCACGTCCTTCGTGATGTTCACCGCGCTGCCCCGGAACGCCGCGTCGCAGAGCTACCGCGCCTACCTGGGGCTCGACATCGCGCTCCAGGAGGGGCTCTACAGCATCCCCGGTGAGCCTCGGGACTACGACGCCAAGGGCGTCCAGGCGCCGGCCTGCGCCGCCTGCCATGCGACGCTGGACCCGCTGAGCTATCCCTTCCGCAACTACAACGGCATCGCCGGCGCCGCCTCGGCGCGCTACGTGCCCGACCGAATCGAGCGGTACTTCAGCGCCGAGGCGCCCGACATCACCCAGATACCGGAGGCTGGCTTCCTGCTGGGCCAGCCCGTGAGGGACCTGGTCGAGTGGGCCCAGGTCGGCGCCAACAGCGACGCCTTCGCCAGCTCCGCCGTCACCGACTACTGGAAGCTGCTCGTGGGGCACCCGCCGACGGCCGAGGAGCAGGCCGAGTTCGTCACCCTGTGGCAGCGCTTCAAGGGCACGCATCAGTACAGCGTGCAGCGCATGCTTCATGACCTGATTCGCACGGAGGCCTACGGTGCGCCCTGAAACGCTGGTTGTCATGGCGGTGCTCGCGCTCGCGGGCTGCACGCGGCAGCCGATCGCCACGGTGCTGGACGTGGATGCCGGAGTCCCCCCGGTGGGGAACGAGTCGGACGCGGGCACGCCCGTGGCTGTCGCCAGGTCGACCCGGAACAACCTTCGCTTCAAGGGGCCCGAACGGCTGACGACGGACTTCGCGGCGGCGCTCGACCTGCCTCCGGCGGGGCTGTGCAACGAGCTGGGGCAGTACCCCTGCGCGGCGTTCGTCCACACCGTCACGCTGGGCGGCGTGGAGCCGTACCAGAGCGGCTTCTATGAGCCACTGCCCGTCACGGGGGTGACGACGCCCATCGCCGTGGAGCGAATGGCCCTGGCGGGCTGCACCCAGCGCGTCGCGCTCGATGTGAGCGCGCCGGCGGCGGCCGTCATCTTCAAGGGCGTCGGTCTGGATGCCCAGGGCCGGCTAGAGGACCGGGCCGGGCCGCCGGTCCGAGCCGCCATCCACGCGCTCTACCAACGCGGCCTCCAGCGTGACGCCGAGGCGGAGGAGGTGGACGCCTGGATTCAGCTCGCCGCGGACATCGACGCCGCGGGCAGCACGCGTCCTGGCCGCGACTGGATGACCGCGGTCTGCTTCGCCGTCCTCTCCTCCGCCGAGTCCGTCTTCTTCTGAAGGAGCCTTCCATGTCACTTCGCAAAGATGGCCGGCTCTCGCGCCGGGAGTTGGTGCGGGCGCTGTCGCTGTGCGCCGCGGGCTCGACGGTGTTGGGGCCGCTGCTGACCGGATGCCGCGAGGCGCTCGATACGCCCGGTTCGCTGGGGCAGCGTGGCGGAGTCCGTCAGGCGCGGCTCGACGGCAAGCCCCGCTTCCTCATCGTCGTGGGGGCGGCGGGCGGCGCCTCCATCATCGACAGCTTCCTCGCGGTCCGGGCGTCGGAGGCGGGGCCAAATGCGGCCCGGCTCAACACGTTCGCGGAGGGGCAGGTGCAGAGCGTGCTGGGCTCGCCTTTCAGGGCGGTGCAGGTGAGCAGTCCGCGGCTTGGAAACATCCCCGTGCCGGTGAGGACGGACCAGCTGCCCTTCGTGACGAAGCACAAGGCGTCGATGCTGGTGGCGACGTCGGTGGGGACCTCGGTCAACCACGTCATCGCGCAGAAGCGGAGCCTGACGGGGAGCTCGGCGTGGCGGGGAAGGACGCTGCAGGAGTGCGTGGCCTTGCAGTACGGCGCGGGCTTTCCCCTCCCCAACGTGAACATGGGCATGGGCGGGTACGCGGAGCGGGGGACGGACGCCTCCCTGCCCGCGCACTGCTACGGCGAGGTGGTGACGAACCCGTCGCTGTGGCCCCTGGGGCTCGACGGGCGCAAGGGGCTCAAGGACGTGCCGCCAGAAGACGTGGTGGCCCTGGCGCGTGAGGCGCGAAACACGCTCGATGCGCGCTCCGTCTTCGGCCAGACGTTCGAGAACGCGCCCGCGCTCCGGCGGTGGAATGAGCAGCGCGGCGTCGGGCAGCCGGCGCTGGAGCAGAAGGACCTCATCAACCGCCTCAACGTGCTGCCGGACGCGCCGCCGCGGCTTCCCCTGTCCGAGTACGGACTGTCCAGCTCCCCGGACGGAGCGCGCCTTCGCGCGGCCTTCCCGGATTACTTCACGGACCCCGTGGAGGGCCAGGCGGCGCTGGCCTTCCTGCTGCTCAAGCACCGGGTGTCGGTGACGGTGACGCTGGGGCCTTCGTTCAACGTCGCGGTGGGCGGGGAGACGGGCATCGCCAACCCGCCGCTGGCCTTCGACTTCAGCCACAACGACCACCGGACCGGGCAGGCCTTCATGTGGGCGCGCGTGCTGGGCGTGGTCGACCGGCTCATCGATTTGCTCAAGGCGGAGCCATTCGATGCGGAGTCCGGCGAGAGTCTCTGGGACCGCACGCTCATCTACGTCGCCACCGAGTTCGGCCGCACGCGGCCCCGCGCCTTGAATGCCACCGAGTTCGGCACCGGGCATGACCTCAACAATGGCTTCCTGCTGCTCTCACCCATGCTCCGGGGCAACACCGTGCTGGGCGGAGTCGATCCGCACACGACGTTGACCTACGGCTTCGACCCACGCACGGGAGCGCCCGCGCCGGGGAAGCTGGAGTCGAACGAGGCGGACATCTTCTCCGGCATCCTGACGGCCATGGGCGTCGACACCTCCGGCAGCGGGCTGCCCGATGCGAGCGGCTTCCTGCCCACGTGACAGCGCGTGCGGCTCAGCGCGCGGGGCACGTCAGCCCTGGCTCCGGCGCCCCGCGGTCCTGGAGCTGCATCAGGCAATGAAGGGCGTCGGGGTCCGCGGAGTCAGCCAGGTACGTCCGGCGCCACAGCATCGCGGCCACTCGCCGGGGAAGCTGGGGATCCGGCGCCACCAGGGCCCTGCGGACGCCGTTGCCACCGCGAGGCGCCGCCGCTGCCGCGGCTTCGAGCTTCGCCACTTCGTCCGGACAGCCGTCCGGGCAGTTGTAGAGGAACACCGCGTGCCCGTGCTCCAGGTTGTGGACATAGAGGCAGGAGGCCACGGGCTCGGAGGAGACCCCGCACGGCGCCACGTTGCCGCAGTGGAGGCCGGAGTTGGGCGGATTCTCCCCGTTGCCGCACCCTTCGCTCGAACAGGTGTCGAGGTGGTGTGAAGGGCTCGGCTCCGACAGTGGAAAGCTGAAGCGCTCACACGCGTCGCCATCGTCGGAAGGGGAGTCGCCGCAGCCGGTGAGCGCGAGGACCGTGAGGAGGGGGAGGAGCGGACGGGGCATCACGGCCGCGTCATACCGCATCAGCCGGGGAATGCGCCCCGTCGCTCCACGTCGATGTCGCGCAGGCCCTTGAAGCCCAGGCGGGCGGCGAAGCGGAGGAAGTCCTCCCGGGACAGGCTGCCCGCACGCGTGTTCGGCGGAAGCACGGCCAGGTCCATCGGCACGCGGCTGCGCACGGCGAAGTCCACGCGGCCCGGCAGGTAGCCCGCATTGGCGGCGATGATGAGGTGCTCGGGGAGCCGCTGGACCCAGCGCACCGCGACCTGCGGATGGACCTGGGCCTCCGAGCTGAACAGCAGCAATGCCACGGGACTGGCGATGCGCGGCGGTGTCTTCGAGCACCGCAGCACCTCTCGCTGCACCTCCAGCCGGCAGTCATGCAGCGTGTCGACGCCGGGGACATTGCCCCGGGTGATGTCGGTGGCGCTCCCCGCCCGGAGGAGGACCTCCAGCGCCACCGGTGCCGCGAACCGCGAGGACCGCCGGGCCGCGTTCAGCAGGGCCACGGATTCCGTCACGGCGGTGCGTCCGGCTCGGCGGAGCGCGTCCTTGAGGGACGGGATGGGGGCATCCACGCCCTGATCCGCCACGGTCCCCAGGACGGCCAGCCATTCCAGCGGGCCCGGAACGACCTGGGGCGACACGAGCGCATAGGTCAGCAGGCTGCAGCTGACCGCGGGCTCCAGGTCCCTCGCGGAGAGCACCATGGCGCCAGGCGCCCTGGCCGCCTCTGCCCGCGGCGCCACGACGAGCGTGGGAACAGCCGAAGGGACGCTCGAGTCGCCCCACGGCGCCAGCATCTCGAGCACCACCAACGCATCGGGCGGCGCCGCACGCAGGCGCTCCTGAAACACCGGCGAGAACGCATGTTCGCCCTTGCCCGGTACTCGCGCCGTCACATGCGCACCCACGGCCTGGAGCGCGCGGCTGACCAGTGCCGCCGCGGCGAGCCCATCCACACCGGGGTGGGGCGCCACCACCACGCGGCGGCCCTTCAGCTCCGTCAGGAAGTGGCGGGCGTGCGCCAGCGCTTCTTCGGACGCGGGCCAGCGCGGGTCCTTCATGTGTCCGAGCAACATGGCCG
The DNA here is from genome assembly GCF_013372585.1 of Myxococcus sp. AM010. Lineage (NCBI taxonomy): Bacteria > Pseudomonadati > Myxococcota > Myxococcia > Myxococcales > Myxococcaceae > Myxococcus > Myxococcus sp. AM010. Next base: position 70,734 of record NZ_JABXEO010000024.1, on the reverse strand, counting down.
AAGGTGTAACGCCTCCGGGTGACACGGACGGCGGGGGGCGCGCCGCCCGCAAGGTCTCCGGCCGGGCGGAGGCGAGGCGAGCGAGGCACCCGTGAGCGCGGGCCCATCCCCGGCGTGTCGCGCCGCGTCGGTGGAGTGCGCGCTTCGCGACAGTGTGGTGCCTCCCGGGGCGGGGGAGCGCCCAGTTTCGGGGTGTCATCAGGCGCGGGTTCTTCTACGGTCCGCGGCCATGAACCGGAAACGTCCCCTGAATTCCCTCCTGCGTGCGGCCGCGGCCATGGCGCTGCCCGCCTTCCTGGGGTGTGCCCAGGATTCGCAAGTGACGCGCGAGGCGCCTGCGCCCGCCGAGTCTCCCGCCATCGCGGCGCAGCCCACGCCGGAAGAGGCGAAGGCCTTCGCGGAGAAGGTGAACGCGGACCTCAAGCGCCTGTGGACGAAGCAGGCCACCGCGGAGTGGATCAAGTCCACGCACATCACCGACGACACCGAGCAGAACGCCGCCTTCGTCAACGAAGAGGTGCTGGCCTACGTCAACGGCGCCATCAAGGAGGCGCGGCGCTTCGATGGCCTGACGCTGGACGCGGACACCGCGCGCATGCTGCGCCTGCTCAAGGTGTCCCAGGCGCTGCCGGCGCCGTCGGATGCGGAGAAGCGGTCGGAGCTGGCCGCCACGGCGGCGAAGCTGGAGGGCCTCTACGGCAAGGGCAAGTACTGCGGGCCGGGCGGGAAGGGAAAGTGCCGCGACCTGGAGGTGCTGTCCGACGTCATCGCGGAGAGCCGCGACTACGACGAGTTGCTGGACGCGTGGCAGGGCTGGCACTCCGTGGCCCGTCCCATGCGGCCGCTGTACGAGCGCCTGGTGTCCATCTCCAACGAGGGCGCGAAGGACATCGGCTTCAACGACCTGGGCACGCTGTGGCGCTCCGCGTATGACATGTCGCCGGCCGAGTTCGAGGTCGAGGCCCAGCGCCTGTGGGGCCAGGTGAAGCCGCTCTACGACGACCTGCACTGCTACGTGCGCGGCCGCCTGGCGAAGCAGTACGGCGCCGACAAGGTGCCCGACGGCGAGCCCATCCCCGCGCACCTGCTGGGCAACATGTGGGCGCAGGAGTGGAACAACATCTACCCGCTGGTGGAGCCCTTCCCCGGCCAGGCCAGCCTGGACGTGGACGCGGCGCTGAAGCAGCAGAAGTATGACGCCATGCGCATGGTGAAGCTGGGTGAGAAGTTCTTCACCTCGCTGGGCCTCAAGCCGCTGCCGAAGAGCTTCTTCGAGCGCTCGCAGTTCACCAAGCCGGAGGGCCGCGACGTCGTCTGCCACGCCAGCGCCTGGGACGTGAACTACAGCAACGACCTGCGCATCAAGATGTGCATCAAGCCCACGGAGGAGGACCTCGTCACCATCCACCACGAACTGGGCCACAACTACTACTACACGTACTACTACCAGCTCCCGGTCCTCTATCAGGCTGGCGCGAACGACGGCTTCCACGAGGCCATTGGTGACGCGCTCACGCTGTCCATCACCCCGGGCTACCTGCAGCAGGCCGGGCTCCTGCCAGCCGTTCCGAAGAACGAGAAGAACCTCATCAACCTGCAGATGAAGGACGCGCTGGAGAAGATTGCCTTCCTGCCGTTCGGTCTGCTCGTGGACCAGTGGCGCTGGGAGGTGTTCTCCGGCCGCGTGCAGCCGGCGGACTACAACAAGTCCTGGTGGACGCTGCGGGAGAAGTACCAGGGCGTCGCCGCGCCGGTGGCCCGTTCGGAGCAGGACTTCGACCCGGGGGCCAAGTACCATGTGCCCGCAAACGTTCCGTATACGCGGTATTTCCTGGCGCGCATCCTCCAGTTCCAGTTCCACAAGGCGCTGTGCGAGGCGTCTGGCTACAAGGGCGCCCTCCACGAGTGCTCCATCTATGGGAACAAGGAGGCCGGCAAGCGGCTCCAGGCCATGTTGGAGCTGGGCGCGAGCAAGCCGTGGCCTGACGCGCTCCAGGCCATGACGGGGACCCGGCAGATGGATGCCGGTCCGCTGCTCGACTACTTCAGCCCGCTGCGCACCTGGCTCCAGGCGCAGAACCAGGGCCAGAAGTGCGGTTGGTGACGGTCGGGAGTAGACGCGCCGGGCGACCCCGCTTAAATTGATGCCGTCTAGGCGAGTTCGCTCGTAGGACCGGACGGCGGATATTCGCGTCCGTGACGAAAGAAGAAGAGCGCAAATGGCTACTGGTTCCGTGAAGTGGTTCAACGATGCGAAGGGTTTCGGTTTCCTCACTCAGGACGGTGGTGGTGAGGACGTGTTCTGCCACCACACCGCCATCAACATGGATGGCTTCCGTACCCTTCAGGAGGGCCAGAAGGTGGAGTTCGAAGTGACCCGCGGCCCCAAGGGCCTGCAGGCCCAGAACGTCCGGTCGGCCTGAGCCGAGCGTCGTTCGAACTGCTTCTGATGCATCATGAGGGTCCGGCCCCACGGGGTCGGGCCCTTCGTGCTTTTGGAGAGCGCTCCGTGCCTTTGTCGACGAAGTTCCGCCGCTCACGCGCCTGGCTGCTGCCCGTCCTCGCCGCGCTGGGGTGCTCCACCACGCCCGCCGTGCCGTCGAGCACGGGCGCCTCGTCCGAGGCACCGCCCGCTGTCAACGTCCCGGAGAAGGAGTCCGCCGCCATGCCGTCCACGTTCGACGCCGCGGCCTTGAAGGCGGAGCTCGTGGCGCGGCACGGTGAGGCGCAGCGGGCCCGCATCGAGCGGGGCGTGGCGCAGGTGGCGACGATGTGGCGGCCGGAGGACGGAGACCTCGCGGCCTTCGCGCGTGAACAGTTCCTGTCGGACCCGAAGGCGCTCGACGCGACCTTCCAGCGGCTGGAGCGGCTGTTCGAGCAGCTCGACGGGCACCTGTACGAAATCGGGCGCGAGCTCCAGTGGTACACCGACCTGGACCTGGGGCCGCTGCTGCCGGTGGAGCCCCTGGTGGCGGCTTATAATCCGGCGGCCCACGTCACCATGGACCTGTTCCGCGCGCGCGTGGGGTTCGTGGTGTTGCTCAACTTCCCGCTCACCACGCTGGCGGAGCGCGTGGAGCAGGGGCCGTCGTGGACGCGGCGGCAGTGGGCCGAGACGCGGCTGGCCGGGCGCTTCAACCAGCGCGTCCCCGCGGAGATTGAACAGGCGTCCTCGCGCGCCAGCGCCGCGGCCAACCTGTACATCGCTGAATACAACATCTGGATGCATCACCTGGTGGATGGGCAGGGGCGGCGGCCCTTCCCCAAGGGGCTGCGGCTCATCAGCCACTGGAACCTGCGTGACGAGCTGAAGGGTGACTACTCCGATGCGGCGACTGGCGCGCTGAAGCAGCGGATGATCGTCCAGGTGATGGAGCGCATCGTCACCCAGACGATTCCCGCGGCCGTCATCGACAACCCGCGGCTGGACTGGAACCCGTTCACCAACACCGTCGCGGTGGCCCCGCCGGAGACGGTGGAGGCGGATGCGCCCGCGCGCACGACGACGCCGGACGCGTCACCGGAGCCGGACACGCGCTACGCGCACCTGCTGGCCACGTTCCAGGCGGCGCGTCAGGCGGACCCCTACGTGCCGGTGGCGCCCACGCGAATCGCCCGGAGCTTCGAGCTGGGCCGCGAGCTGCCGGAGGCGCGCGTCCGGGCGCTGCTGACGCAGGTGCTGGAGTCACCGCTGGTGCCGCGCGTGGCGAAGGAGATTGAAGCGCGCCTGGGCCGGAAGCTGGAGCCGCAGGACCTCTGGTACTCGGGCTTCAATCCGGGCGGCAAGCGGCCGGAGTCCGAACTGGATGCGCTGACGCGCGAGCGCTACCCCACGGCGGACGCGTTCGCGAAGGACCTGCCGCGCATCCTCCAGGGCATGGGCTTCACGAAGGCGAAGGCCGTGTGGCTGGCGGAGCGCATCCGCGTGGACGCGTCGCGCGGAGCGGGGCACGCGCAGCCGGCGCTGCGGCGAGGCGACTTCCCCCGGCTGCGCACGCGCGTGGAGAAGGGGGGCATGGACTACAAGGGCTACAACATCGCGGTGCACGAGCTGGGGCACAACGTGGAGCAGGTGTTCAGCCTCTACGGCGTGGACCACACGCTGCTCGCGGGGGTGCCCAACAACGCCTTCACGGAGGCGCTGGCCTTCGTGTTCCAGTCACGCGACCTGGAGCTGCTCGGGCTGGGCACGCCGGACGCGGCGAGCGAGCGGGAGCGGGTGCTCGGCGAGCTGTGGCAGACGTGGGAGCGCGCGGGCATCGCGTTGGTGGACATGGCGGTGTGGCACTGGCTGTACGCGCACCCGGAGGCCACGCCGGCCCAGCTTCGCGAGGCGGTGGTGGGAATCGCCCGCGACGTGTGGAACCAATCCTTCGCGCCGGTGCTGGGCGGGGAGGGGAGCACGCTGCTGGCCGTCTACAGCCACATGATCAGCTACCCGCTCTACCTGCCCGACTATCCGCTGGGCCACCTCATCGCGTTCCAGATTGAGGAGCACCTGAAGCGCAAGGGGCCGCTGGGCGCCGAGTTCGAACGCATGGCCACCTACGGCTCGGTGACGCCGGACCTGTGGATGGTTCATGCGACCGGGGCCCCGGTGAGCGCGGAGCCGTTGCTCCGCGCCGCCGAGGCCGCCTTGAGTCGCTGACCTACGGCTGCCGGGACGTGTCGCCGGGGATGTCGATGAGCTCGACGTCGAAGGTGAGGACGGCGTTGGGCGGGATGCGAGAGCCGGAGGGCGGCCGCTCGCCGTAGGCGGTGTTGCCGGGGCAGGTGAGCTTCGCCTTTCCGCCCACCTTCATCTTCGCCACGCCCTGCGTCCAGCAGGGGATGACGCCGTTGAGCGGGAACTCGACGGGGATGCCGCGACGGGCGGAGGTGTCGAAGATGGTGCCGTCCACCAGCCGGCCCTCGTAGTGGACCTTGACGGTGTCGACGGCGCGCGGGCTGCGGCCGGCGCCCGCCTGGACCTGCTTGTAGACGACGCCGGAGGGGAGCACCTCCGCGCCGGGCTCCTTCGCGGCGCGCTCCAGCGCGGCCTTGCCCGCGAGCGCCTGCCGGCTCTTGGCGAAGGCTTGAATCCGCTGCGCCTGGTCCTTCGGGTCGATGTCGGACGTCTTTCCACCGAGCCCGTCGCCCAGGCCCTGCTGCAGCACCTTCAGCTCCTCGGGCGACAACGCGAAGAGGGACAAGTCACGGCCAATGGAGAGGCCGAGCGTATAGAGCGTCTCCCGGTCTTCCTCGGACAGCGCGGCGGCCGGAGTCGCCGGCGCGGCCTTGGCCGCGGGCTTCTTCGCCGACTTCGAGTCCTGCGCCTGGGCGCCCGTCGCGCCGAGCGCGAACACCAGGGCGGCCGTCCACATCGAGTGCATGCATCCACCTTTCATGAAATCCGGCGCACTATAGAGCGTGGCCGCGCGCTCGGTAGACACAAGCCCGCGCGAAGAATTCACCGAGGAAGCACAGCGAGCGCGCGAGGCCTCCGCGCGCCGTCCGTTTTCTTGCGACTTCAGCGCGCGCCTCTACCCTGCATCCAGGTTGCTTCACCCCCGGAGCAACCTGTTGCACCACTGACGGAGGCGAAGAAGCCATGAGCGACAAGCGGAAGAACAAGCGGGCGCCCCTCGACATCTACCTGAACAAGTACATGGGTGGCGTGCCGTACATGTCGCGAGCCGCGGACATCAGCCAGGAAGGGCTGAGCCTCGCCCGGCTGCTCGAGCCTCAGCACGAGGCCAAGCGCATCGGTCTCCAGTTCCAGCTCCCGGGCTCGGAGGAGATCATCTACGCCGAGGGTGAAGTGGTGCGTGAGTGGGCGGAGCTGGGCGTCAAGCGCGAGCGCTCGGGTGTGCGCTTCACGCTGCTCACCGACCGCCACCGCAAGATGATCGACGCCTACGTCGACCGTCACGGCAACGAGAACTGACGCCTACCCGCCGTGCCGCAGGGGCCTGCCTTGACTTCCCCGGAAGCAGGCCCGTTGAATGGGAAGCCATTCTGCCCTGACACGCTCCGCGACGTCGGACGAGGGGCTGGAGGATTTCCCGTGAGACACTCGCTGTGGGGGATGCTGCTGGCCGTGCCACTGACGGCGTTCGGCCAGGGCAAGGAAGCGAAGGCCCCGAAGCCCGCCGCCGCCGCCGTGAAAGCGGTACCAGGGGCACCGGGCGTCAATTGGGAAGGGCAGGTCCTGCGGGCCACGGGAGCGGGTGCTCCCGACCTGAAGGCCTCCAACCCCGGACAGGCCCGGCTGGGCGCCGAGCGGACCGCCAGGCAGTCCGCCGTCCAGAACCTCATGGACCAGGCCGGGCGCCTCCACATCAGCGCGGGCCGCACCGTGGCGGACGAGCTGGCCCGCGAAGAGGTGCGCAAGCGGGTGGAGGCCGCGATGAGCGGCTACAAGGTCGTCGCCCGGCGGTTCTTCTCCGACAGTGGCGTGGAGCTTGACGTGGAGGTGCCGCTGTCGGTCCTCACCGCGTCGCTGTTCTCGCCCCCCGCGGCGGACACCGTCATCCCCATCAACGGCGCGGGCGCGAAGAAGTACACGGGCCTGGTGGTGGATGCGCGCGGGCTCGGCGTGCAGCCCGTGCTGGCGCCCCGCCTGCTGGATGACAGCGGCAAGGCGCTCTACGGCGCGGCGGCGCTGGCCAACGAACGCCGGGCCGTGGCCGCCGTGGCCGCGTGGTTCCAGAGCCTGGATGCGGCGAAGAAGGCCTCGCTGGTGGGGGACAAGCCCCTGGTGGTGAAGGCCAAGGGTTCCAAGGGCTCCGACCTGGTGCTCGCCTCGGAGGACGCGAAGGCGCTCGCCGAGGCCAACACGCGCTTCCTGGCCGAGGGCCGGGTCGTGATTGTCACGCAGTGACTGCGAGGTCCTCGGCGAGCTGATGCGGAAGCTTCTGCTGTTGGTGGTGGTGTCCACGTTCGCTGGGTGTGCGAAGCGTCAGGAGCCCGAGTCCCTGCTCAAGGCCCGCGAGCTGATGGCGGAAGCCCAGAACCCCAGCGGCAACCTGGCCCTGCTGTGCGAGCCCGTGGACGCGGAGGTGTACCTGGATGGCGTCTGGCAGGGGCTCTGCAGTGACTTCTCGGGTTCCCCCAAGTCGCTGCGAGTGGGCAGCGGCCTGCACGAGATTGAAGTGAAGAAGCAGGGGTACTGGCCCTATACGACGTACTTCGAGCCCAGCCGGGCGCGCGCGCGGCTGACCATCCAGCTCCGGGCTTCGGGGTCGAAGGGCGCGGGTTCGGAGTGAAGCCGGGCCGGTTGTAGAGCGAACGGGCTTCCACGAAAGCCCGCTTCCTGTGCTTTCGTGAAGTGCAATCAGGACATGCCGCCGCCGTAGCTGGGACTGAAGAGGAGAGCGCCATCGGACGCCGCAGGAAAGGTCATCCCCCCGCCGCCGTGAAACCCGCCGCCGCGGCCGTGTCGCCGTCGGCCCGGTCCGCCCCCGTGCTTCACGAGGTGCCGCCGCCGCGAGCGCAGGATAAGGCCCCAACCGAGCCGGCCCGTGTGCAAGCCGCCGAGCCCGTGGCGGTGGCCGAGAGCGCCCTGTCTGAGTTCGACGCCCGGCGCATCGACCTGTGGTGGTCGGCGGTGATGGTGGGCTCGCTGGGGCTGGTGTTCGCGCTGCTGTCTGTCTTTGGCGGCGTGGCGGTGCCGGTGCTGCTCGCGCTGTCGGGCGCGTACATCTTCAATCCCATCGTCACCGAGCTGGAGAAGCGGCGGGTGGACCGCACGTGGGGGACGACGCTCGTCTTCGCGGCGGGGACGCTGATGCTGGTGGGCGCGGTGCTGTACCTCATCCCGGTGTTCCGGGAGGAGGCGTCGAAGCTGCCGGACTTCTTCAACCGCGCGAGCACCCAGGTGGTGCCGAGGGTGGAAGGGCTGCTGGGGCGTTCATTGCCGGACCTGGTGCGTCAGCGCACCGCCGAGCTGGGAAAGCAGGCGTCGGAGCTGGTCCAGAGCGCGGGACCGGCGGCGGCGCGCATCCTGGCGAGCTTCGCGGGCAACACGGCGCGGCTGGTGGTGACGTTGCTGGGCCTGTCTGTGGTGCCGGTGCTGGCCTTCTTCTTCCTGCAGGACTACCCCCGGTTGATGGGCATGGTGAAGGATTTGCTGCCCCGGCGCGCGGTGGGGCTGGTGAGCCGGCGCTTCGCGGAGGTGGACGAGGTGCTCTCCGCCTTCGTGCGCGGCCAGCTCATCGTGGGCGGCGTGCTGTCGGTCATCTACGCGGCGGGCCTGTCCGCGGCGCGCATCGACATGGCCATCGTCATCGGCGTCATCGCCGGCTTCGGCAACATGGTGCCGTACCTGGGCACGGGCGTGGGCATCGTGCTGTCGCTGGTGGGGCTCATGCTGTCGTGGCAGGGGCCGTGGCAGCTCGCGGCGGTGGCGGCCACCTTCGTCATCGGGCAGATGCTGGAGGGCTTCGTCATCACCCCGCGAATCGTGGGGGAGAAGGTCGGGCTGGCGCCGGTGGCGATCATCCTGGCCATCCTCGCCTTCGGTGAGCTGTTCGGCTTCGTGGGCATCCTGCTGGCGGTGCCGGTGGCGGCCATCCTCAAGGTGGTCCTGAGCGTGGTGGTGGAGCGCTACCGCCGGACGCGGCTCTACACCGGGGAGCCCAAGGCGCCGTGACGAAGCTGGAGGCGCTGCACCAGGAGATTACCGGCTGCCGGGCCTGTCCCCGGCTGGTGGCGTGGCGGGAGGAGGTGGCGCGGGTGAAGCGCCGCGCCTACCGCGACTGGAGCTACTGGGGCCTGCCCGTCCCCGGCTTTGGAGACCCCAGGGCCCGGCTCATCATCGTCGGGCTGGCGCCGGCGGCCCACGGGGCGAACCGGACGGGGCGGATGTTCACCGGGGACCGCTCGGGTGACTTCCTCTACGCCGGGCTGCACCGCGCGGGCTTCGCGAACCAGGCCCTCAGCGAGCGCCGGGACGACGGCCTCCGGCTGAAGGACGCCTTCATCGTGTCGGCGGCGCGCTGTGCTCCGCCCGACAACAAGCCCCTCCCGGAGGAATTGGCCCGCTGCGCGCCGTTCCTGGATCGCGAGCTGGCGCTGCTGCCGGGCCGGGTGTTGCTCGCGCTGGGGGCCATCGGCTGGAACGCCGCGCTGGTGGCCCTGGCGCGGCAGGGGATGGCGCTGCCATCGCCCAAGCCCGCGTTCGGCCATGGGGCGGAGCTGCCCCTGCCGGGCGGCAGGACGCTGCTGGGCTGCTACCACGTCAGCCAGCAGAACACGCAGACGGGGCGGCTGACCCCGGCGATGTTCGATGTCGTCATGTCGCGGATCCACGCGCTGCTGGAAACGGCGGATCCGAAGGTGCGCGGGAAGAGTTGATGAAGGCTTCTGTGTTTCCTTGACAGCTGGGGGAGCCCGCTGTTATTCCCCGCGCCACCAAAGCGGCTGCAACGCCAAGGGTCGTTAGCTCAGCGGTAGAGCACTACCTTGACACGGTAGGGGTCAGTGGTTCGATCCCACTACGACCCATCATCAGTGAGTGACTTTCAGCGGGCGGCATGGCTTCCAAAGAGCCTGCCGCCCGCTGTTTTTCCGAGGTTCGTATGTCCGACACCATCACGGTGACGCTCCCCGACGGCTCGCAGAAGCAGACGGCCCGGGGCACCACCATCGCGGACTTCGTGCGGGAGAGCATCGGCCCTGGCCTGGCGAAGGCCGCCCTCTTCGCGCGCGTGAATGGCCAGGACATGGACCTGGCGCGCAAGCTGGACGAGGACGTGAAGCTGCAGATCTTCACGCCCAAGAGCCCCGAGTCGCTGGAGCTGATCCGCCACGACGCCGCCCACGTGGTGGCCAGCGCGGTGCAGACGCTCTTCCCGGGCACGCAGGTGACCATCGGTCCCGCGACGGAGGAGGGCTTCTACTACGACTTCTTCCGCGAGAAGCCCTTCACGCCCGAGGACCTGGAGAAGATCGAGGCCGAGGCGAACGCCGAGCTGAAGCGGGACATGGCCTTCGTCCGCACTGAAATCTCCATGGACGAGGCCGTGCGCCTGTTCGAGGAGAAGGGCGAGAAGTTCAAGGTCGAGATCGTCAAGGACATCGCGGCCAAGGGCGCCAAGACGCTGACGCTCTATACGCACGGCGACTGGGTGGACTTCTGCCTGGGGCCCCACGCGCCCAGCACGGGGAAGATCGGCATCATCAAGATCCTCTCCTCCAGCGGCGCGTACTGGCGCGGTGACCACCGCAACCCGATGCTCCAGCGCATCTACGGCACGGCCTTCTTCGACAAGAAGCAGCTGGCGGAGTACCTGAACCGCATCGAGGAGTCGAAGAAGCGCGACCACCGCAAGCTGGGCAAGGAGCTGGACCTCTTCCACTTCCACCCGTACTCGCCGGGCTCCGCCTTCTGGACCCCGAAGGGCACCACGCTCTACACCACGCTGTCGAACTGGATGCGTCAGCTGACGCAGAACGACGGCTACGTGGAGATCAAGACGCCCCTGATGTTCAACAAGGGGCTGTGGGAGACCAGCGGCCACTGGGGCAAGTACAAGGAGAACATGTTCCTCGTGCTCGACAGCGAGTCGGGGGAGCATGACTTCTCGCTCAAGCCGATGAACTGCCCGTCGCACCACCTGTTCTACGGCTTCAAGAAGCACAGCTACCGCGACCTGCCGCTGCGCTACCACACGCAGGACGTGCTGCACCGCAACGAGGCGGCGGGCTCGCTGGGCGGCCTCACGCGCGTGCGTCAGTTCGCGCAGGACGACGCGCACATCTACTGCACGGAGGCGCAGATCACCGACGAGGTGCGGCGCTTCGTGAAGCTGCTGGACCACGTCTACAAGGCGGTGGGCCTCACCTACGCGGTGAAGCTGTCCACGCGGCCCGTGGAGCGCCTGGGGGATGACTCCCTGTGGGACCGCGCCGAGGGCGGCCTCACGGCGGCGCTGGAGTCGCTGGGCCTGCAGTATGAGCTGGCCCCGGGTGACGGCGCGTTCTACGGCCCGAAGATCGACTTCGCGGTGTCGGACAGCATCGGCCGCCGGTGGCAGCTGGGTACCATGCAGCTGGACTACCTGGCCCCCGAGCGCTTCGACCTGTCCTACGTGGGCGAGGACAACGCCGAGCACCGGCCCGTGGTGCTCCACCGCGCCATCTTCGGCTCGTTCGAGCGCTTCACGGCCATCCTCATCGAGCACTTCGCCGGCGCCTTCCCGACCTGGCTGGCGCCCATCCAGGCGGTGCTGGTGACGGTGGCGGACCGGCAGAACGACTACGCCCGGAAGGTGCGGGACACCCTGCGGGCGAAGGGCTACCGGGTGGAGTTCGACGAGCGCGGCCTGTCGATGAACGCGAAGATCCGCGAGGCCCAGCTCCAGAAGGTGCCGTTCACCCTGGTGGTGGGCGACAACGAGGTGTCGGGCGAGGGCGTTTCGCCGCGGCGGTACGGCGGCGAGGACCTGAAGACGATGAAGCTGACGGACTTCGAGGCGCTGCTGGCGAAGGAAGCGGCCCTGCCGTGATCGGGAGGTCAGGACGCCTGTCGGCTTGCTGACGGGCCTTGACTCCCTGTTGCACCTAAGTATCTTGGCGCACTTTCGAGGGGAGCCCGCCCAAGTTCCCCATCTTTCGAGGGTTCTCGCACCTGCCGCGCAAGTCCAACGGCACGGGGCATGGAAGGATCAGGACGATGCCGAAGTTGAAGACCCGCAGCAGCGCGAAGAAGCGCTTTGAAGTGAAGAAGAGCGGCAAGGTCAAGCACGGCAAGGCCTTCGCGAAGCACCTCTTCACGTTCTCGAAGACGCCGAAGTCCAAGCGCACCGGCCGCGGCACCGGCCATCTTCGCGACATGGACGCGAAGAAGGTCATCAAGGAGATGTTCCCCTACGGGGGCTGATTTCGCGGTTCTGGAGTCAGGGATTACGTGGCCTCGTCGGAGCGGCAGTAAGCCTGCGCCGGGGGGCTTCCAAACTACGCAGTCCGAAGTGAGGCAGTCATGCGCGTAAAGAAGGGCGTCAAGGCCCGTCGTCGTCGTAATCGGATTTTGAAGCTGGCCAAGGGTTTCCGCGGCCGTCGGAAGAACTGCTACAAGCGCGCCAACCAGGCGGTTGAGCGGGCGCTGGACTACGCCAGCCGCGACCGCATGCAGCGCAAGCGGGACTTCCGTCGCCTGTGGATCGTCCGCATCAACGCGGCCGCCCGCACGGTGGGCCTCTCCTATTCGAAGCTGATCGCGGGCCTCGCGAAGGCGAAGATCGGCCTGGACCGCAAGGTCCTGTCCGACATGGCCATCGTGGATCCGTCGGGTTTTGCGGCCGTCGCCAACATCGCGAAGGCGGCCTGAGACACCTCCAGCTCCCAAGGCTGGAGACAGAACGGGTGGGGTGGTGGGCTGATGCTGACCACCCTGTCCGGATGAGTGAACGGGCTGCCTCTTCGGGGCGGCCCTTTTTTTTGCCTCGGCGCCCAGGGCGCGCGGGGAACTGGAACGGAGGCGGAAGTCCATGCGGGATCGGTTGCTGGCGCTCGCGGAGTCCGCGAGGCGGGAGATTGGCGGCGCGTCGGAGCTGTCCGCGGTGGAGGCACTGCGGGTCCGCTACCTGGGCAAGAAGGGTGAGTTGTCCGGCGTGCTGGGCGGCATGGGCAAGCTGCCCCCGGACGAGCGGCGCTCGCTGGGCGAGGTGGCCAACAGCGTGAAGGCGGAGCTGGAGAAGCTGCTCGCCCAGGCCGTGGAGCGCGCCGAGGCGGCCGCGCTGGAGGCCCAGCTCCAGGGCCCGGGCCTGGACGTGACGCTGCCAGGGCGCGGCGTGGCGCTGGGCAGCCGGCACCCCGTGTCGCGGACGATGGAGGAGATTGTCCGGACCTTCTCGCGGCTCGGCTTCGACGTGGCCAGCGGCCCCGAGATTGAGCTGGACTACTTCAACTTCGAGGCGCTGAACCTGCCGAAGGACCACCCCGCGCGGGACATGCAGGACACCTTCTACGTGGACGAGGCCACCCTGGGCCACGCGAAGAAGACGGACAGCTCCGCGCTGCTGCGCACGCACACGTCCCCGGTGCAGGTGCGCTACATGCTCAACCGCAAGCCGCCCATCCGCGCGGTGATGCCGGGCCGGGTGTACCGGCGCGACTCGGACCTGACGCACACGCCGATGTTCCACCAGGTGGAGGGCCTGCTGGTGGACAAGGGTGTGACGTTCGCCGAGCTGAAGGGCTCGCTGGCGGCGTTCGTGACGGCGTTCTTCGGCTCCGACACGCGCACGCGCTTCCGCCCGTCCTTCTTCCCCTTCACGGAGCCCTCCGCGGAGGTGGACATCACCTGCACGAACTGCGGCGGCAAGGGCTGCCGCATCTGCAAGCAGACGGGGTGGTTGGAGGTGCTGGGCAGCGGCATGGTGCACCCCAACGTCTTCACGTCGGCCGGGTATGACCCGAACGAGGTGACGGGCTACGCGTTCGGCATGGGCGTGGAGCGCATCGCCATGCTGCGCTACCGCATCGACGACCTGCGGATGATGTTCGAGAACGACGCGCGCTTCCTCGAGCAGTTCTGAGATTCCAGGGGGCCGCGGGTAGGCCCCCGTGTTCCAGCCGGTAGAAGAAGAGGGTGGACCTGTGAAGATTTCGGTGAAGTGGCTGGGCGATTACGTGGCGCTGCCGCCGTCCGTGGACGAGCTGGCGCGCAAGCTGACCGCCGCGGGCCTGGAGATTGAGGGAATGGAGCGCCCCGCGGAGGCCCTTCGCGGCGTCGTGGTGGCGCAAATCAAGGAGTCCGTGCAGCACCCCAACGCGGACAAGCTGTCCGTCACGCAGGTGGACATCGGCGGGACGGCGCTGTTCCAGGTGGTGTGCGGCGCGAAGAACTTCAAGGTGGGCGACAAGGTGCCGCTGGCCACCGTGGGCGCGAAGCTGCCCAACGGCATGGACATCAAGCAGGCGGCCCTTCGCGGCGTGGACAGCTTCGGCATGCTCTGCTCGTCCAAGGAGCTGGGCCTGAGCGAGGAGTCCAGCGGCCTGCTCATCCTCCCGGCGGACACGCGCGTGGGCCTGCCCATCGCGGAGGCCGTGGGGCTGGATGACGTGGTGCTGGAGGTGAACGTCACGCCGAACCGGCCGGACGCGCTCAGCCACCTGGGCGTGGCGCGCGAGGTGAGCGTGGTGACGGGCTCCGGGCTGAAGGTGCCCCAGCCGAAGCCGGCCGAGTCGGGCACGCCCGCCGCCGAGCAGGTGAAGGTGCGCGTGGACGCCCCGGACCGCTGCCCGCGCTACGTGGCGCGCGTGGTGGAGAACGTGACGATTGGTCCGTCTCCGCAGTGGATGCAGGACCGGCTGAAGGCGGCCGGGGTGCGCGCCATCAACAACGTGGTGGACGTCACCAACTACGTGAACCTGGAGTACGGGCAGCCGCTGCACGCGTTCGACCTGGAGAAGCTGGCCGGGCAGGAGATCGTCGTCCGTACGGCGACGCGCGGCGAGAAGCTCAAGACGCTGGACGGCAAGGAGCGCGTGCTGGACGTCGATGACCTGGTCATCGCGGACAAGGACCGGGCGCAGGCCATCGCCGGCGTCATGGGCGGCGGCGACAGCGAGGTGACGGAGGGCACGAAGCGGCTGGTGCTGGAGTCGGCGAACTTCCAGGGCTCCACGGTGCGGCGCTCGTCGAAGCGGCACGGGCTGCACACGGAGGCGTCGCACCGCTTCGAGCGCGGGGCGGACCTGGACGCCGTGGTGCCGGCGATTGACCGGGCGGCGCAGCTCATCGCGGAGCTGGCGGGGGGCACGGTGGCCCCGGGCCGCGTGGACGTGTACCCGGCGCCGAAGCCGCCCCGGAAGGTGACGCTGCGCTTCGCCCGGGTGGAGCAGGTGCTGGGCGTGGCCGTGGCGGAGCAGGAGGTCCGCCGCATCCTGGAGGCCCTGGGCTTCAAGGCGGTGGAGGAGGGGACGGGGCAGGCGACGTACGAGGTGCCTCGGGCCCGCGTCGACGTGGAGCGCGAGGAGGACCTGCTGGAGGAGGTCGCGCGCATCTACGGCTACGACAACATCCCGGCGACGCTGCCGCGGGGGCTGGCCACGCTGGCGCCGGAGCCCGCGCACGCCGAGGCCGAGCGCCGCATGCGCCAGGCGCTGGCCGGTGCGGGGTTCGACGAGGTGGTGAACTACTCCTTCGTCGCGCCGCGCAGCCTGGAGGTGCTGGGTGGGGCGGAGAAGCCGGTGGCGCTGGTCAACCCGCTGAGCGTGGAGCAGTCGGTGATGCGCACCAGCCTGCTGCCAGGGCTGCTGGAGAACCTGTCCCGCAGCGTGCGGCACCAGGTGGAGGCGGTGGCCCTCTACGAGACGGGCCGGGCCTACTTCCAGGACGCGGAGGGTGGGCAGGGGCAGCGTCCGGCGGCGCGCGAGGTGCCTCGCGTG
Source organism: Myxococcus sp. AM010 (assembly GCF_013372585.1). NCBI lineage: Bacteria > Pseudomonadati > Myxococcota > Myxococcia > Myxococcales > Myxococcaceae > Myxococcus > Myxococcus sp. AM010. The sequence continues at coordinate 55,359 of NZ_JABXEO010000024.1, read as the reverse complement.
GCGGGACTGGTGTGGGGCCTGCGCGGTGGCGGCCGGAGCTGGACGCACAAGGACGCCCGCGCGGACTTCTACGACGCCAAGGCGGCGGTGGAGGGGCTGCTGGGGGCGCTCCGCGTGGAGGGCGTGACGTACGTGCCCGCGGGGCCGGCGGCGTACCACCCGAAGGCCGTGGCGCAGGTGAAGGCGGCGGACGGCACGGTGCTGGGCCACGTGGGCGAGGTGCACCCCCGGGTGGCGAAGGCGCTGGGCCTGCCGGACGGGGTGTTCGTCTTCGAGCTGGATACGGAGCCGCTGTACGGGGCCGCGAAGCTGGTGCCGGCGTACCGGTCGCTGCCGCGGTTCCCAGCGGTGCTGCGGGACCTGGCGGTGGTGGTGCCGCTGGAGCTGCCCAACGACGAGGTGCGTCGGGTGATCCTGGAGGTGGGCAAGCCGCTGGTGGAGGACGCTCAGGTGTTCGACGTGTACACCGGTGAGCAGATTCCCCAGGGTCGGAAGAACCTGGCGTACGCGCTGCGCTACCGCTCAGCCGAGCGGACGCTGACCGACGTGGAGGTCAACGAGGCGCACCAGCGCATCGTGGACGAGGTGAAGCAGCGGCTGGGAGCTGCCTTGCGCGCCTGAATTCCTGAATGAAGTCAGAGGGTTGACACGTCTTTGGGAAGGCTGCAACAGTGCCCGCCGTTCAGCCCCGAGGGCTTCCCGAGGATTCGCATGACGAAGGCGGACATCATCGAGGGTGTCTACGAAAAGGTCGGCTTCTCGAAGAAGGAGTCGGCCGAAATCGTGGAGCTCGTGTTCGACACGCTCAAGGAGACCTTGGAGCGCGGGGACAAGATCAAGATCTCCGGGTTCGGCAACTTCCAGGTGCGCCAGAAGAAGGCGCGCGTGGGCCGCAACCCGCAGACGGGCAAGGAGATCGAGATCTCGGCGCGCCGGGTGCTGACCTTCCGGCCGAGCCAGGTGCTGAAGAGCGCCCTGAACGGCGAGGCGCCGCCGGAGGATCATGCGGAGATCGACGCCCGCGAGGAGGCCGCCGCGGACGCGGCCGAGGCCCGTGGCGAGGACTTCGACGAAGAGGGAATGGAGGACATGGAAGGGTGAGTTTTTCCGAAGGTGCCCTGCTGCTCTTGCTTGACCTGAGCGTCATGTGGGGGCATAAGGGCGCACCCTTTCACGGCAGCAGCAGTGCCGGGGCGTAGCGCAGCCTGGTAGCGCACTTGCTTGGGGTGCAAGTGGTCGCAGGTTCAAATCCTGTCGCCCCGACCATCGAAGGCCCTGGAGATTCGCGGGTTTCCCGCGGGCCTCCAGGGCCTTCACCTTTTGGGCTCGTGGGCTCCAGCAGCAAACTAGCAGCAAGCGGAGGCATCTCCTCGGCCTCCTGCAGCACGGGGTTTGTCTGCGGTCGCTCTGCTGCGCTGAAGGGCTGGAAGCTGAGCTGGTCGATGCCCTTGCGCATGTCCTCCACGTCGAGGTGGCCGTAGACCTCCGTGGTGATGGATGGGGCCGAGTGGCGCAGGATGCGCTGAACGGTGGCCAGGGGAACGCCCGCCTTCAGTAGCAGCGTGGCGGTGGTGTGCCACAGGTCGTGGAAGCGCAGCGGGCGGGGCAGGGCCCGCGGCCACAACTGCATGCCACAGCGGGGGCAAGGCTCCGCCACGGCATGGCTCTTCCGCTCTTCGTAGCCGCAGCCCTTGCGGCGGCAGACGTGACGGTAGCCCTCGACGAGGCCGACGCGCCCCAGGGCCCGGCGCAGCACCTTGTGCAGGGCGATGTCCGGCGGGTGCTGCGAGCCATCCTCCCGGGGGAACACCAGCTCCGTCCTGGACGAGGCCATGGCCTCACGCAGGTAGGGCACGAGCCCCACGGCGATGGGCAGCAGGTCCGCATGGCCCCCCTTCGTCGTGTCGCTCGCGTGCGAGCGGCTAACGACGATGGTTCCACCCGGGAGGTCCACATCCGACTTGCGCAGTGCGAGCAGCTCGCCCTTACGCATGCCGGTGTAGACCGCCGTGGCGAAGAGAGGCCGCCAGCGCCGTTCCAGGGCCGACAGCATCCGAGGCACCTCCTCCTCCTTGAGGTACTGCGGGAGCTTCTTCGGCTTCTTGAAGCGGGGAACGGCCTTCATCGGGTTGAGGCCCGTCCACGTTCCTCGCCGCGTCGCCCACGCGAACATTCGGTGGGCGAGGGCGCGGAGGTGGTTGAGGGACTCCGGAGACAGCTCGCCAGCCTTGCCATTGAGCAGCGCCTCCATCCGTGAGGCGGTGACCTCCTTGAGCGGAAGGTGCCCGAACTCCTCGCGGAAATGCTTCTCCCCGAAGGCGATGATGGTGGTGGAGCGCAGGCGCACGCCCACCTCGTCACGCCAGCGGCTCATCAGCTCCCCGAAGGTCAGCTGCTGCTGGTGCTCGGGCAGCGGCTCCAGCCCGCGCCGCTGCCGGTCGGTCTGCACCTCCAGGTCATGGAGGAGGGACTTCGCTTCGGTCTTGGTGGTGGCCTTGGTCGCGGTGTCGCGCCATCGGCCATGACCGTCCTTGAAGCGGACGTACCACTTGTCGTTCTTGCGATAGACGGAACCCATCGAACCCTCCTCATGGTGTGAGGTCTCCGGAGGAAACCTATGGCCGCTTCTTCTCCGTGGAGAAAGGCACCACCTTCCGGCCGTCCGTGTTCTGGTTCTTGATGAAGGCGCGGATGGCGGCCGGCTCGAAGCGGAGGAGCCCGCCAATCTTCAGGCATGGAAGCTCGCCTGCCTGGGCCCGCTGGTACACCCAGCTCCTGCTCGTCTTGAGGAACCGGGCTACGTCGTTCGCGTCCCAGAGGGCCGCGTCCTGCTCCTCGTTGGAGCCCACCGGACTCTCGCCGTTGCTTGCAGTCATGGTGAGGCCTCCTCAGGTGCTCGCGACCGCGAGGCCGGTGGAGTCTTCGGCCAGGCTGCTTCGGCCCGTGCGCTGGAGGCCCCGGTTGGGCAGGCGTACGACCAGGCCCGCCTCCAGCAGCCGATTCACCATGGTCTGGACCTTCTCCTTGCCCACCGCGAGCCGGCGGCGCAACCCGTCGACGGTGATGGTGTCGCCGCTGGCATCGGTAGGGACCTGTGCCAGGGCGCGCGCTTCGAGTTCCTCCGCCGTCTCCTCTCGCTCATGCTCCACTGCCTCCGGGTCCAGCTGCCGCCATTCCACCTCGCCGCAGCCCGCCTGGACGGTGAGGAGCATCCCGAAGCTGCAGGCGTGCCACGGAGTCCTCTGCCTTGAGCTGGTCGACCAGCCCTTCCAGTTCCGCTCCTTCCTCCTTGAGCTGCTGCCGCTCGAAGTCGAGCCGGAGAGAAGTGGCCCTGTCGGGCTCGGCGGTTTGCTCCACGGGTTGGTGGCAGAGGTGGCATGCGCCGGGGTCTGCGTTCCGTGGCGAAACCGGGCGGTCACACACGGGACAATGGGTCACCCGGAGCGGCCCGAGAATGTCACCCGCGGCCCGCGTGCGCTCCAGCTTCGCCAGCTCATTGCGTGCACTGTTGAGACGCAGGGTGAGCTCCGTGATGCGCTCCGAGCCGTACTCCACCTGCTGCCGCAGCTGCGCGCGGCGGGTACGGGCCGCTTCGAGTTCCGCGCCGTATCTCGCGAAGACCTCCGCCTGGCGAGCGTTCTCTTCCGCGGCGCGTGCTTCTGCAGCCTGACGAAGGTTGGCAAGCATCTCTTCGCGACGCGCCTGCCTTGCCACTGCCTCGTCCTCCAGCTGTTTGATGGCGGCCGCCAGGGAGTCCCGGGTGAAGCCGGCGGTGGCTTCCTCGACCGTGACCAGCTCACGGGCGACATCCTGGACGGTCTGCTCGAAGTTGGCTTTTTGGGCTTCGAGCTTCGCCTGCTGCTTCTGGGCCTCGACGAGCCGGGCATAGTCCGAGGAGAACACGGCGGGCGCGGCTCCCAGGAACAACACGACGGCCGCGTGTTGGTCCGACTCCGGCTGCTTGAGGATGAACTCGTGCCACGAGTCCTCCTTCCGATAGATGTGCCGCAGCAGGGTGCGCCAGCTCAGCTCGGGCCAGGTGTTCTCCGAGTACGGGTCCCCCTTGGGAATCCGCACGACCGGCAGATTCAGTTGCTGCAGGAAGAAGGCGGAGAACTCGGCGGCGGGCACGGGATCGCCATTGACGAGGATCTTGGTGCGCCCGCCTTTCTCCTTCCAGCGGCGCTCCAGCGTCAGCGGTTCGCCAGCAATGGTGAGCTCCACACGCGCACGGTCGTAGATGGTTGCGACGTCTTGGCCGAGAGCATCCTCCACCACCCCCGTATCTCCGAAGAGGTAGTCGAGGATCTGCAGCCACTTCGTCTTTCCGGCGTTCGGCTCGCCGATCATGACGTTCACGCCGGGCGAGAACTCCAGCTCCTCGCAGACCTCGCCCCGGAAGCGCTGGAGGCGCAGCACGTTGAGGATCTTCGCCGTCATTCCTTGATGACCTCCCCGAGCTTGCGCGCGGCGACTTCCCGGTCGAACAGCCGGTAGATGAGGTCCTTCAGCGCCGTGCCGCTGTCCTTGCCCAAGACCGCGAAGACGTGCCTCATCATTTCCACGAGTTCCTGGAACAATTCCGTCGAGGCCAGCTGCTCGGCCGCGTGGACGCCCTGGTCGGTCAGCTGGAACCTGAAGGGCTTGGTGCCCTCCCGGGTGACCCGCACCAGCGCCTTTCCTTCCAAGTACGCGAGCACATGGTAGTAGCGGTGGTCCCAGGGCCCATAGTGGTGGCGAACCATGCTCGACTCGACCCCAGGTTCAACGTCGGGCGCGCTGGCTCCGCGCTCGGCACAGGCACGAGCGAAGAACGTAGGGTAGCGGACGAAGAAGTCCAACTTGGCGAGCTTCGTCAGGCCGTCGATCTGTCCCTTCCGGCCTCCACAGATCTTGAGCAGGAGCAGCAGGCGCGCCGCATGGAACTCGACCAGTTCGTCGGACACCAGGGGCAGGCCGGCCGGGTAGTCCCGCAGGTTGCGGATGGAGCGCATCACGCACCCCTCTCGAAGTGGTGCACTCCGCGTTTCACCGCCTCGTACATCATTCCGCGAAGATGGGTGAGGGGGGGCGGCCGTCCGCTGGCAGGGTGGCGTGAAGTGCCTCCAGGGCTTTGAGGCAGCGTACGTACCGCACCATCGGTGTCTCCTCGGCGGAGCCCGGCTTGTACTCCAGCCGGAGCCGATGCAGCAGGGCTTCGACCTCGCGGAAGACGCTGGCTGCGTCCTTGCCGGAGAAGAACGCCTGCCGCCTCACGGTGGCCATGTGTTCGGCGTGCTCCTGGAGGACGTGCTCGATGTCCATCTCCGCCATCCCCATCCGGGTGAGCGCGCGCCGCAGGGGATTCCCACCCGCGGCGGAGTACGGGTGCTTGAGGGCCTGGATCTTGGCCTTCAGCTCTGACAGGACTCGGTGAAGGGGGAGCTTCTTCGCATCGAACGGGGGTGGCACGCGGACTGCTGCGGACTGCTCCACCGCGTGGAGCAGGAAGTCGTAGACCTCCCGGACTTGGTCCGGCGCGGACATGTCGAAGAAGTCGTGAAGGAACCCGGACAGCTTCACCGTGGTCGTGTTGCGTACGGCCTCTTCGACGCCTCTGACCTCCCACAGCACCGAGTCGAGCCAGAAGCGAAGCCCTCCGGGACCATCGGCTGGCAGGTCCTGGAGGACCCCCGTGATCTTGTCGAACAAGGCACGCGCATCCGGGTGGTCCCGATGCCGCTGTGGAGTCCCGCGTTCGTGCATCAGCACGCGCAGATCCGAGTGAACGTCCGCCGCGGTGATGATGCGAAAGCGGTGGGGCTCCTGACACTTGGCATGCGCGAGCGAGCGTTCGAGCATGCTTGAGCCCTTGACCTCCGCCTTGTCCTTCTTATCCCGGTGGCACAGCACCGCAGGGGACCACAGTGAATCGCGGCGGTCTGACTTGACCTGGACGAACTCGACCTCCTGCACGCCGGTGTCATTCCAGATCAGCGTCAGGTCATCGTGTACCTCGCACCAGATCGCTTCGATTCGGCGCTCGGCCAGCATCTCGACGCAGAAGCTGACCGCGATGTGGTCCTGGTACATGAAGCCACTGCGAGCAGTGGTTCCACCGGACTCCAGCGGTACGAGCGCGTGGATGGAGGGAGGTTTGGAAGCTGGCGGCACTGCATCCTCTCAACGTGAGGGGCTTGCTGAAGGCATTCACGCTCGGCCTGCAGCAGGCGGGCAGGGCAAGAGAGGCAGAGGCCGGCATCCGGCTATTTCATATCGCATTCCGGAAAATGCCTAGCAGCCTGGCTGCCATGCGCCTGGCTGCTGACTACTAATGCCCATGCGCTGCGGCAAGGAGGCGCGGCGCCGGACCTCCGCTAGGTGGTCAGGAACTGGGTGCGGCGACGGGCACCCCAGCATCGTCATCTCCTCTCAAGCTCACGGCACGGGACAGTCCTCCCGCCAGCCGGGTCGAGCTCATCAATCCAGACGACCTGCGCACTCAAATCGCCCGAAGGCGCGCGGTGTTCCTGTGGACGGACACGGCCCGAAACCTCGCTGCGGAGGGTTATGCCGTGCAGAAGATCACGCTCACCGGCTCGACCCACTTCCCGTCGCCGGACGTGCTGGAGCGTATCGTGTGTGAGGAATGAGCAGGGCATCTACGTAAATCGCGAGGAGGCGGGCTCCGAGTCACCCGGGGGCAGGTGCGGATCTGGACTCGCGGCTGCCTGCGGAGGTGATCGAATACCAGCGGGTGGGTGCGGGTTCCGACGAAAGCTCATAAAATCCGAGCGCGATGAAGCTCGAGATCCGCGCCACCGGCGTGAAGTCCTGGTTCCAGTACCGTTGCGAGCGCAAGCTCGTGTACGACTCGATGCCAACCGAGTCGAAGCAGGACATCCCCATCGAGAGGAACCTGATCGCCGCATCGTGGTCTGACTGGGGGAACGAGTTCGAGAAACAGGTCGTCGAAGCGCTGAAACAGCGCCATCCCCACCAAGTCCTCGGCCCTTCAGGCGGAGAGGACGGCGTCTCGGATCGACTGACGCTCGCCTTCCTCGGGCGCACGCAGAAAGAGCGCTTCATTCATCAAGCGTCGCTCAAGGAGACCCCCCGCCTCCGTGCGTTGCTGAACCTCCCTCCGGAGATCTCCATCCGGCCCGCCCGGCCGGACCTGGTGGAGTTCTCCACCCCGGACGGCCGCCCCACGTTCTCCATCATCGACGTGAAGGCCACGCAGGTCTCCACGGTGTTCCACAAGGCGCAGGTGGCGTTCTACTCACTGATGCTGCGGTGCATGCTGCAGGAACGCGGTCTCTCCGGCGAGATGTCCCTGGAGGGGCGTATCTGGCACATGCCGCCAGCGGGGCAGGCGGACCTGTGGGTCGAGCAAGCCTTCCCCGCTCGCGGCTATGAGGCCTTCGTCATCGACTTCTTCCGGCGGACCGTCCCCCGCCTGCGCGAGCGGCACGTCGAGCGCGGACGGGACGACACCTTCTTCCACATCTACTTCAAGTGCGAGCAGTGCGAGTACCTGCCGCACTGCGAGCGGGCAATCTCCGATGCGCGGCCGTCCGAGCAGTGGGACACCTCCGCTGTGCCCGGCCTGTCGCACGAGTCCAAGCGGGCGCTCCTGAATCTCGGCGTGCGGACGGTGGGGCAGCTCGCGAGTGCTCGGAACCTCGCCGCCAACCCCGGGGCTTCCACCTGGGCGCTCAAGGCTCGCGGGCAGGTACTGGTGGCGCGGGCACAGGCGCTGCGGGAGCGCGCCGTGTATCGCCTACCGGGTTGGCACTCCTGGCTCATGCCGCCGCGCGTGGACGTCGCCATCCACCTCGTCGCGGACCGGGACCCGGTGGAGGGAAACCTCGTCGCGCTCGGCTGCCTCATCGTGCGCGACGGCCACGCGGAGCCCACGGTCGCCGTCATTCGTCGTGGCGAGGACGAGCTGCCCGCCCTGCGGGAGGTGCTGGGCCGGGTCATCCAGGTCCTCACCGAGGTGGACGCCTGGAACGCCGGGCACGATGAATCCCAGGGCCTCCATGCCCACATCTTCCTCTACGAGCCCTCCGAAGGGAGCGATCTCCAGGAGGCGCTTGGGCGCCACCTGGCGGACCCCGCCATCCGCACCGGCCTCCTCCACCTCATCCGGATGTTCCCTCCGGACGAGGTGCGGGCGGTGGAGCCCGAATACCGCGGCATCCATCACCTGCCCGCCACGGCCCTGAGGAGCGTGATGGAGCAGTTGTACGCGCTGCCGGTGAAGGTGGCCTACGAGCTTGCCGGAGTGACGAGGGCGCTCGCGGAGGCGACCCCTCCGCTCACGACACCCTACCGCCCGGCTCCCGGCTTCCAGCGCCGCTTCTCGTCGCGGCTCTCCGTCGACGTGGTCCGCGCCCTCCGCCAGGGGGAAGGCGACGCAGGGGAGGTCCGGCGAGACGTGGAAGCCCGGCTCGCCGCCATGGACGCCCTCATGCGCTGGCTCCTCCAGGAGAATGCAGCGGCCGGTGAGCCGTTCCTCCGGCTCCGCAAAAAGCCCTTCCGGTTCCAGGCACAGTTCGATCCGCTCGCCGCCACGGACCTGGAGGTCCTCATGGCGCACGAGATGCTGGAGAACCGCGCTGCCCTCCTGGGGACACTGACGGAGCTGGCGCGGCCCGCCGACGAGCGCCGTGACCGCTTTCGCTGCCTGGCCAACCTCCAGCTCGTCGGCACTTATCCGGACGGCGGCTTCTATCGCTTGCGGTTCTTCGTCCCGCCCGAGAGCCGGCAGGCCGAGCTGTCCTCTTCCACGATGGGCGTCATCCTCACCGACGACGACCCGGACCTGCGGCTGGACCCGCGCCGCTGGGGCGAGGTGAGGGTGCGCATCTCCTCGGACCTGGAGAACGGCCAGCACGTGGAGGTGCGGATCTCACGCAACCAGTACAATGCCCCCGGTTTCGAGGCGCTGCGCCGCCGGGCGCGCACGGATGGCTGGTTCCTGGACGCCATCCACGTCGACTTCAACACCGACCGGGCGGTGCGGTTCCTCCGCTCGCTGGCGGACGCGAGGCCCTGATGCCCAGAGAGGATGTGCTCCAGTTCTTCCGTGAGCCGCGCCGCTTCGCCGGGGCCGGAGCGGACGGGACGGCGTCCCTGTGGCGGGCGGCCCTCGAGGAGGTGGCCGTTCCTGCCGTCACCGAGGCGGCGTTCCGGCCGGCGCAGCAGGCCGCTTGGCGCGGCATCGCCGAACACCGCGCGGCGCTGGTGCTCGGCCCCCCGGGGACGGGGAAGACGTTCGTCCTCGCCTGGATGGCCCTGGGCTACCTGGAGCTCCGTCGCCGCCGCGGGCTGCCCTGCCGCATCCTCCTGACGGGCTTCACCCGCAACTCCATCGCCAACCTGCTCAGCGCCATGCATGACAAGGCGCGCAAGCACGGCTTCGGCGGGACCACCTTCTGCTGGGCGGGCTCGGAGCCGCCGCAGGAGATGCCAGCGGACATCCAGGTGCTCGACCCCGCGGACGCCGTGCCGCTGCTGGACCGGCCCCACTTGGTGATGGGGACCACCTCGTGGAGCCTGTACAAGCTCATCGAGAAGGCCCGTCACCCGGGGGCGGACGGGCTGACGGCCCCCCTCTTCGACCTCGTCTGCATCGATGAGGCGTCGCAGATGGTGGTGAGCCAGGGCCTGATGTGCCTGGCGGGCCTGGCCCCCGGTGGACGCGTGTTGGTTGCGGGGGACGACCGGCAGCTGCCGCCGGTGCGTCAGGTGCACGAGCACGAGGTGGATGGCCGCCACATCGGCGGGTCCCTGTACGCTTTCCTCCGCGAGGCGCAGGTCGCCGAGTTCCGCCTGGACGAGACGTTCCGCCTCAATGCGCCCCTAGCGAGCTTCCCCTCCGAGCATTTCTACGAGGGTCAGTACCGCTCGGTGAACCCGGAGGCCCGGCTGCGGCTGCGCGAGGGCTGGGAGGCGGGGCTCTCCGACTGGGAGCTCGAGGCCCTCGACCCGGCGCGGCCGGTCTGCATCCTGATGCACGATGGGCCCGCGGCCGGGACGCACAACCCCTTCGAGGTCGGCCTGGTGGCGCGGCTGACGCAGTTCCTCCGGGAGCGCCTGCCCCCAGAGGAGGGGGCCGCGGAGCGCTCCTCCGGGACGTTCTGGAACGAGCACCTCGCCGTCGTCTCCCCGCACCGCGCGCAGAACGCGGCCATCCGGGATGCACTGCGGGCCCGCAAGCTGGGTGACGAGTGCGTGGTGGAGACGGTGGACCGGATCCAGGGCCGCGAGCGCGACGCCATCATCGCCAGCTACACGGTGTCGGACCCTGAGTTCGCCCGGGCCGAGGCGGAGTTCATCTTCAGCCCCGAGCGCTTCAACGTCACCATCACCCGGGCGCGGACGAAGCTGATCCTCGTCATCGCCCGGCGGCTGCTGGACGTCATCCCGGAGGACGAGGAGGTCTTCGACGCCGCGCAGGCGATGCGCGAGTTCGTCTATTCCAGCGAGGACCGCGGCCAGGTGCGGGTTCGCGGCCCGGACGGCGTGGAGTGGCCCGTTGATGTACGAGTGCGCAGCTTCGACGATACGGAAGCCCTTCCCCGGCTGGAGCCGCGGCTGGACGACCGCCCGGCGCCTGAGCCCGTCTTCGAGCTCACGCCGGAACTGCGGGAGTTGTTCGAGCACATCCAGAAGGTCGCTTTGAACAATTCGTACGGGACTGCGGCTGACTTCCTCGTCGAGAAGAGCTTTGGCCGGAAGCCGACACTTGAGGAGTTGCGCGCCCTGTGCAAGCAGGGCTTCGTCGCGCTGGAGCTTCAGCCCACAAAGAAGGGCTCGACGTTCTGGGTCGCGCGCCCGCTCGTTCCGCCGCGGCGCCCCTTTCCAGTCGATCCGGATACGGCCCGCGTGCGCATTGAAGAGGTCATCGAAGCCACACGCCCTAAGGGGCGGTTCGCGCCCACCTACGAGAAGGTCCGAGAGCGTTTCGATTGGGTGGGGCCGAGAGGAGAGGACCTTTTCGAGCCTGTCCTGAACGCCCTCCAACAGGAGGGCGTTGTCCGGACCGACGTGAATACCTGGGGTCAGCGAACGATCGATCTGGTGGAGACCGCTATCGTGGCGGAGGGGCCTCCTCCTCCCGCCGAGGCGATCGAGGAGGGCGACTTCGAGCTGCTGAACCGCCTGGAGGAAGTGGAGGCGCGACGGATCAACTTCGGAGTCTTCGAGCAGTGGACCACCCCGCGGGAACTGGTCCGGGCGCTGAACTCGGAGGAGGTGCGGGTGAGTGCGGCGTTGCGCCGGCTCGCCGATCATGGCTGGGTGCTCCTGACAGAGGCAGGGCGCGTCCGGAGCCGCGCCGCGGAGCTCGCCCGAGAGGTGCGGTACGTCAAACAGCGCTTCCGCCAGGGAGATGCGTGCCGGCGGCCGTTCCTCGTCCGAGCGCTCAAATTGGAGCTGAAGGACCGCGACAAGCCGGTGCGCGACCGGCCGCTCTCGGGCATCGAGACCTCGCTCATCGAGCAACTGGACGGGCATCCCGAGGCGCAACGTGCCGTCGCGGGGGTCGCCGCCATGCTGCGGGCACGCTTCAATAAGCCAGACCCGGAGCTGTCCGGCTTCCAGGAGCGGGCGCTCGGGAGCATGGTCCCCACTTGGCTCGGCCTCTCCACGGATGACGCCTTCGTCATCACCGCGGAGACGGGTACCGGCAAGACAGAGGCGGGAGTCCTGCCGCTCATGGTAGGCGCGGCCACGGACGCGCTACGTGGCGTACGGGGGACGCGTGCGGTGCTGGTGTACCCGCGCATCCGGCTCGCGGCCAACCAAGCGCAGCGGATCGCCGGCTATCTCGCGGCGCTTGCCCGCGTTCCAGGCATGCCGCTCCTCACCCTGGGTCTTCAGAACAAAGACGTTCTCGGACACTTTGGGGTTCCGGACGAGGAGAAGGGTTGGCGCCGGGGCCCCGGCGGCGCCTTCACCTTCCCATTCTTCGCGTGCCCTGAGGGAGAGTGCAAATGCGACCTGTGGCTCCAGCCGGGAGGCGGCGCGAATGGGGCGGATCTGCTGCGGTGTCCGCGCTGCGGCTGGGAGTACGGAGGGTGGATGGGCTCGAAGCGGGGCGTCGTCGCGCATCCGCCACACTTCTTCCTACCGGTGACGGAGTCGCTCCATCAGTGGATGTTCACTCCCGACCGTGGGCGACTCTTCGGCGACAAGCCGCCCTACGCCGCGCCCAGGGCGGTTCTCGCGGACGAGATCCACCTTTACTCGCACCTTCACGGGGCCCAGGTGGGCTACGCGCTTCGGCGGCTCATCGCGCGGTCCGAGCTGAACCGGCGCGAGCACGAGGGGAGCCCCGTGCGCACCCTTGCCATCGGAATGAGCGCCACGTTGGGCCGGCCCGATGAGATCTGGGGGGCCCTATGCGGGCGCAATCGCGTTGCCATCATCCGCCCTGAAGCCAGAGAGCGCAGACCCAACCCGCGAGGACGCGAGTACTTCTACTTCGTGCAGCCCGAGGTGGAATCCCGCGGGCACGACATCGCAGGGGCGTCCACCTCCATCCAGACGCTCATGTGCCTGGCGCACGGCATGCGTCGGCGCGCGGGGGACGATGGCGGGTTCCGAGGCATCGCCTTCCTCGACTCCATCGACAAGCTCAAGCGCCTGCATTCGGACTACGCGGATGCGGAGCAGGGCAACCGGCTGGCGCGGCTGCGCACCCGTCTGTTCGACGACGACGCGCACACGGGCCTTCCCCGCCGCGAGTGCTGTGGCGCGCCCGACGCCTGTGACCGCTTCCGCCAGGGCGAGTGCTGGTACTTCGCCGCCCGGGACCGCCGCCAGCGGACGGTGCGGGGCCCGTACGTGCCCGGCCGTGCCCTCGAGGTCTGCGCGAAGCCCATCTTCTCGAAGACGGGTGGACGCGCCGACGAACTGATCCAGAAGAGCGACCTTGTCTTCTCCACGTCGTCCCTCGAGGTCGGTTTCGACGATCCGGAGATGATCCTCGTCTATCAGCATTACGCGCCGCTCAACCTTGCGTCCTTCATCCAGCGGAAGGGGCGCGGCGGGCGAGGGTCCGACGACCGGCCGGTCACTGGCGTGACGCTCTCCACGTACTCTCCGCGTGACTCATGGTTCTTCCGGCGCCCCAGGCTGATGCTGGACGCGAGCGGTTTCGAGGTGCCGCTCAACGTTGAAAACTATTTCGTTACCCGCGGGCAGGTGGTCTCCCTGATCCTGGATCTGGCTGCGCGAAGGCAATCGCGCTTGGGCTCCGCGTCGGGGGTGGACACCCGCTTCCTCACCGAGGCGGATGCCGTGGTTCGGACGACCTTCGGCGATGACGTGTACAAGCGGCTGGAGGTTGAATCGCTGGAGCAGTTGTGGCGAGAGGCCACGGCTGGTGTGGCCCTGTCGCCGACGGGAGATCCGCGCAAGTGGGCGGAGGACATTTCGTGGGTGCCGAGGCTCCTCTTCCAGTCGCTCAACCTGCCCCTGCTCGCGGTGGGTTATCAGAGCGACACGGGTGAAGTGAAGCAGGACTCCGAGGACATCACTCTCGCCTTCTCCGAGTGCGCGCCGGGCAACATGACGCGGCGGTTCGGCTTCCGCGTGGTGCATTGGATCCCACCGCTGCCGGGCCGCCAGCCGTTGTGGAGGCCCTTGGGTCACTCGGATGCATGGCCGGAGTTCACCCCGGCAGGCAGTGGGCCCCTGCTGGAATCGCTGCCCAGGGAGGCCCGCCTGCACATCGGGGCGAAGCTGCACCCCCAGGTGGTAAGGCCCACGTCGCTGGAGATGGCGGGCGGAGGCAGATTCCTTGGGACAGAGTGGCAGGGGGACTGGGTCTACGACGAGGCCCGGCGGGAGGTTCTCCTGTCCAAGGAGCCTTCGAATCTGCCGCGCGTGAATCCCAAGAGCCAGGGCCGGTTGCGTGGCTTCCTATCCGTCGAGGCGGAGGCGGGGTTCGCCGAGCGGCGGCAGGTCCGGCTCCTGGGCGCCCTGGCCTCCGAGGTCGAGGTCTTCCGCGGGACGGCTGCCCGCGGGAAGCGCACAGGATTGAAGGTGGCCCGTGTCTTCTGGGGCGCTGACGCGCGGCTCGTGCTGGAGACGTCCGACCGCAAGCGCGAGGAGGCCTACGTCAGCCAGGTGTTTGCCCACCCGGACGACGAGGGCCTCCTGAGGGAGGCGGATCGCCGGACGCTCCTCCACGGCTACGAGCTGGAGACGGAGGGCGTCCGCGTCCGCCTGGATGGAGCCGTGCTCGACGACTTCGTCCGGGCGGAGAGCGCGCGGCTCGAGGCGGAGCCCACCGAGGCGAAGTGGTTCCGTGGCCAGTTCCTCCGCTACCTGCTGATGAGCGGGGGAGCCTCCGGGGGGCTCAACCCCTACCAGGTCCGTCAGATCGCGGACCTGATGGTGACGGCCGCTGCGTTCGAGGGCTTCAGCAAGGACCTCCAGAAGCTGCTGCGTCGCTGGGATGGCGGACTGTTCGCGAAGCTGCTCACGGACGTCTTCCAGGGACACCTGCGCCAGCACCCGATGTTGACGGAGCAACGCCTCGAGCGCCTGGGGGAGGTGATTGCCTCCACCGCCTTCCAGCGGCTCATCGACCAGGCTTGGCGCGATGTGCGCTCGCACGAGGCCTTCACCGGCTACCTGCGCTCGGTGGTCGTGCATGGGCTGGCCATCCGCCTGGAGCAGGCGTTCGTCCGCCACGGGCGGGGCGACGAGCGGCGCGTCCTCTTTCACGTCAAGCTGCCCGTGCAGTTTGGAGGAGGATCGGAGGACGTCATCACCGTGGCGGAGGACGGAAGCCACGGGGATGGCACCACGCGCACCTTCGTGGCCCACCTGGACGAGGCGGCGTCGGACCTGACACCGGAGTTGCTGGCGGACTGCCCAAACGCACGGGAGGACCGCTTCGTGGCGGCGCTCGCCGGCCGCCCGGCGGCGGACATCGCCCGCTGGCGCTCGTGGGACCCGCGCGACGAGCGGCGGGTCCGGGAGCTCGCGCGCGAGCTGGGCGCGGACCTCGACGTGGACGCAGGGCCCTTCCAGGGCGTGCTCCGCCTCCTCTACGGCGCGGAGGAGGTGGATGGTGACCGCTTCGAGTTGTTCACGCTCTACCAGGAACTCCAGGCCGCCGGAGGCTTGTTGGCACGGGAGATGGGGCGCGAGCCCTCTGCCTGGGAACTGGTGGGGACCCTGGTGGCCCGGGCGGAGCGCGGGGACGCCGGGGCGGCGGAGTGGCGCCGGCTGTTAGAGCGCTACCGGGGGGTGGAGGAGGCGGTACAGGAGGAATCGCTCAGCGCTGAGGCGCGGATCGCGGACCAGGCGTATCGGCTCACTGCCCGGCTGTGCGTGGACGGCTGCCAAGCCTGCCTGCACACCGGCAGCAGCCTCATGAATGGGGACATGGCGGAGGTGGCGGTGAGCCGCCGCCTGCTGGAGCGGCTCGGAGCCTTCCTCCGCCGCCGTGCTAGTCCATGCGGAGCTTGAACAGGCCGAGCACGTTCTGCTCGGCCAGCCACTTCTGGAGGTCCGGCGTGAGCTCCGCGAGCGTCGCCTTCTCTTCGGCCACCCGGATGAGGAACCGGACCCTGTCCGCGTCGGTCCCCACGCCCGCCAGCTCTCCCTCCTGGGCCTGGCGTTCCGCGCGGCGGCGCTCAAACTCCTCCCGCGCCGCCTGCACGGGGAAGCGCGGCTCCAGCGCCAGGCCGGCCTGGGCGGTCTGCGCCATGCGCCGGGCGAGCTCCGCCTGTCCGGGGAGGCGCAGGAGCGCCTTGGCCAGCTTCCCGGACGGCTCGAACTCCTCCCGGACGCGGAGGCTCCAGGCGGCCTGGAGGCGGCCCTTCACCTGCTCTACGCGCATGGACACCGCCTGCATGTCCACACGGAGGTGCTGCAGTTCCTCCCGCGTGGGGCTCTCGCGGGTGAGGTTTCCGGAAATGGCTTCCAGCGCGTCCAGCGCGGTCCGCACCTCAGCCACCTCTGCCGGCGCCAGCTTCTTCGCGACCAGGGGAACCCAGCCCGCCAGCTGCTCCAGCGTGTCCAGCGACTCGGCGCTTCCCAGCAGGACCCCCACCGCTTGACCTAGCGCGTCGCCGAACTGCTCCGCCTGCACCGCGCGCTGGAAGTCGCCACTGTCCAGGACCTGCTCCAGCGCGCTCAGGGGATCCAGGGGCGCTTCACCACCTGCCACTCCGGCCAGTAGCTCAGACATGTCCGCCTCCCGGGGGAAGCGCCTGGCGGATGGCCTGGATCGCCGTCCGCAGCCGCGTCCCCGCCGCGTGCACCGTGTCCAGCGTGCCGCCGCGGGTGCCCCCCGTCTTGTCGAGGATGGCGCCAACGTGGCGGCGCAGCTCCGCCAGCGACGCGTTCGCCCCCTGCAGTTGGTCCACCATGAAGACCAGGTCCGCCGCGGGCGCGCCAATGGCGAAGGCGAGCGCCTCCGGTGGTGCGAAGCCCTCCGCCGCTTCCCGGTCGCTGTCCGAGAGGAACTCCTCCAGCCTGCGCATGTCCGGATCGTCCGCCTCCAACAACCTGCGGCCCTGGAGCTTCGCGTACACCTGGCTCCATCGCTGGGCGTGCTGGTAGGGGAGGCCCTTATCGAGTTCCTTCAGCCTCGTGACGACGGTGTTCGCGCTCATCAACCAGTTGGGGATCGCGCGCCGCTGAGTGATGTTGTCCAGCTTCTCCATGTTTCGGAGGATTCGGTTGCGCTCCCCCGTGGCTGCGGGCTTAAGCCGCTGGCGGACGTACGGCGCATCCTGGGCGAGCTTGTCGACGATATCCGAAATCTTCGGGTCGTCGGTGGGCGACGGATCCAGCTCCAGCGTGCGCGCCAGCCGGAGCAGGGCGGGAGCCACCTCTCCCGCGGCGGCGAAGAACTGGGAGCCCCCCTTCTTTCCCTGCGGCAGGCTGGCCAGTTCTTCCAGTGCATCGCGAAGGTTCGAGCTGGTCCGGCCGACCTTCGCTACGATGTCTCCCCACCCCTGGATGCGGTGTTCGCCGCTCGCTCCCCCATCCGGATCTTCCGGATCCAGCAGTGAGTTCCATTGGACATGGAGGGGATCCTGGGGGCGATGCACGCCGCGCAGCCACGCGCGGGCAAGCAACACTTGCGCGGCGGTGGCCATGGGGGACCACCGCTGGCCGGACTCCGTGATCGGCACGCGCCGGCTCACGTGAGCACGGGCGAGCTCGGCCAGCTTCCGCAGCATGCGCGCATGCGTCCGCCGGTAGCCTTCGCGGTCCGCATCGGAGAGTTCCTCGCCCCACATTCGCATCGCGAGGAGGGACTCCAGGCCGAAACGGACCCAGGGCTCGCGCGGGAGCACGAAGTGCTTGAGCGTCGGCTTGCGCGCGCCCTCGAGCATCACCGTCTCCTTGGTGAAGAGCTTGTCCTCAAGGTGGGGGTCCAGGCCCAGCGTCCGCCAGGGGAGGTCCTCCAGGATGACGGCCACCTGCTCGCTCCAGAAGCCTTGGTCCTCGAGCTTCCCGCCGCCGAGCCACTCGACGAGCTGGGACGAGTACTTCTGGTACTGCTGTGCGTTGACCGTGGCGGGACGCGGAGGTTTCGCACCCCGGGGCGGCTTCGGAGAGACGGTGGTCGGCCGCTTCACGTCTCCATCCGGGCCGGGGGCAGGTGCCTCGGAAGTGGAGGTGTCGGTGCGCTCAGGTGGCGGGGGGCCCCGCGCGGAAGCCGGCTCCGCCACCGGGGGCCCCTCCGGCGAGGTGTTCCCGGCGTCCGGCCTCACGGCCTCTGGCTCGACTCCCGCGTCGAGCGCTCCGAGCCAGGGCAGCTCGAAGGTCTCGTAGATGTCATGCGGAATGCCGGCGAAGGTCGTCGCGCCATTTTCCCTGCGCTGTGTGGAGGCATTGTTGCGATCACCCCACCAGGCAATCAGGCGGCGCAGGCGCTCGGCCGTGTCGCGATCCGGGACCTGCGCCTTGACGATCTGCTCCAGGCGGCCGTCCAGGTTGCGCTCGTGCTTCGGGAGGTTCTCGCTCTCCACCTGGGGCGGGGGAAACTCGCCCCGGGCGAGGCTCTGGGGCGCCAGCAGCACCGGACCGAGCACACTCTGGATCATCCCGCGCGGCGTGTGCAGCTCCTCGGTGCCCGCCGGATGCTCGAGCTCTTTGTACATGCGGTCGAGGGTGGCCTGGGTGAACGGGTACAGGCCCACGCCCTGGTGCGCGCCGAACCGTGGATGGCAAGTCGGCTGGTGCGGGCACTGCTCGCACCGGTTGTCGACGTCCGTCCAGTCCCGAGGTTGCCGCTGTTCGATTCGCGCCACCCCCGCCCGAGCCGCGCGCAGGTAGCGTGCCGTGAACCGGACGCGCTCCTCCGGCGTCCTCAGCGCCATTCCCTGGTAGGTCTTCTCCCCCTTCTCTCCGAACTGGACATGGAAGGTGATGCGCTGGCGCAGGTTGGCGACGTCGAAGAGCTTCTGGAAGAAGTGCGGCGTCACGCCCGCGACCGCGATCAGGTCGCACAGCGAGCGGCTCGTCTCCGTCTCGCTGCTGGCGATCATCACGTTCATCATTTGGTCTTCGACGCCCTGCACGCTGGTGATGTCCTCCAGCAGCAGCACCAGGCGCTTGCCGCGCAGAGCCAACTCCTCCCGCAGCCGCATGAACGCGTTCTTCAGGGCCTGCCCGCTCACGCCGAGCAGGTCCTGGACGGCGTGGTTCATGCGGGAGCGGAGGGCAGCGAGGAGGCGGCGGGTGTGCTCGGCCTTCACGCCCAGATCCTCCACTACCTGCTCCAGGTCGCGCCCCTCCGAATGGGCCTGCTCAATCGCCTCCGCTTCCCTGAGGAGCTGGAACTTTGCCCGGACGGCGGTGGGACTCAGTCCCTTGACGGGCCTGACGAGCGAGGCCAACTCGAGCATGTCGGCGACAGTGAACTCGGCCACCTGCGAGTTCCGCTCGCCGCCCAACCCGCTCAACGTCTCCAGGATGCGCCGTGGCGCCTTCCACTTGCCGCGCAGGGCCGGCGCGTCCAGCAGTTCGTGGTAGTGCCACTCGTCCGCCCAGTCCGCGTGGATGGGGGCTTCGGTCTCGAAGTATTCCTTCCTCAGGCTGTGGGCCAGCTTGCTCTGGAGGTCGAGCGCCCGGCCCGCCAGTGACGTCTTCCGCGCTTCCCCCAGCCCGGCGAAGAAGCCCCGGAGGTCCTCGGGCAGCTTCTCGCGCAGGGCGCCCAGTGCCTCCTCCAGGTTGCCCTGGCTCCTGGGAATCAGCACCAGGATGTCCTTGGCCGTGCTGGGCCAGTTGAAAGAGAGCCAGCGGATCAGGTGCGACTTGCCCGAGCCTGGCTCACCCTCCACCACGCAGAGCGCGTGTCGGAACTCGGGGCGGATGAGCGCCTCCAGCAGGCCTCGGTCCGAAGGGTGCTCGACCCACGCCTCCCGGCTGCCGCTCACCGAGAAGCCCTCCAGCGGCGCGTGGACGGCCATGAAGAGCGAGCGGCTCCCCGCCAGCGCCTCGGTCCTGAGGACCGCGTTCGCGTCCTTCTCATCCCAGCAGGGATAGCGCTGGAACTTCATGCCTGGCCTCCGATGAGCTCCACGGCGCTGATGGCCTGGATTCCATGCGTGGGGTCCGGAGCGAGCCGGGTGGCGCCCACCGTGTCGCCACGCATGTGGAGCCGGATCCGGCCGTCGTCGTGCAGCTCCCGGAGCACGTCGCTGAGGACCACCGTCAGCCGCTGGGTGGTGCGCCGCCAGCGGACCCGGCGCATGGCCTCCTCGAAGAGCGTACCTCCATCCAGGTACGGCATGCGGCGGGCGAGCACCCGCAGGAAGTCAGCCGGGTCGAGCTCGCGCCCGACCCCCAGTTCCTGGCTGAGCGCCGGCAGCTCCCGCTCCAGCCGGACGGTGGGGTGGGGGAAGAAGGTCGGGAGGATCCGCCCCTCCCACCCCAGCCCCAGGTAGAGCATCCAGGGCCGCCACGCAGTGCTGTACTTGTCCTTGTTGAAGACCTTCGCCTGCTGGGGATCGTCGGCCGGCCGCGGCAGGAGGTCGTCGATTTCGTCGGCTAGGCGCTCGACGGTCTTCTCCTCGATCCAGGAGGTCCCCTCCGCGCGATCCGTTAGCACGACGAACAAGGCATAGACCTCCAGCATCACACGGTCCTTCTCCGAGGGATTATCCCGCAGCCGCGCGTGGACGAGGTCGGCGAAGGCGGGAGGATCGGCGGAGATGGAGGGTTCGTCCAGGAGGAGGTGGGGGCCGTCATCGCGGATGAATCCCAGGCTGCGCGCGCTGCCGATCGTCTGCTTGGCCGCGTCCGTGGAGTTCTTCTCCCCACGGAGGACGGGGGGCTGGAGCCAGGCAACGGTTTCATCGTATCCGAGCCGTCCGCCGTGGGCCTCCAGCAGCCTCAGCAGGGTGTGGACGCGCTCTGGGCGGCCCGTGGTGTCCGTGAGCAGGCTCATCTCGTCTCAGTCCTTCCACTCGTCCAGTTGCGCCTCCGCCAGCGGCGCGCGGTTGGAGACCACCTGGCCGACGGCGCGGCCTCCCAGGCGGAGCCCCGGCTCCGCCACGACGAACAGCCCGGGGCCCTCCAGGTCTTCCTGGAGGGCGACCCGGAGTGCCGCCTCGTTGCTTCGCGCGTCCGGCCCTCCCACCCGCATGATCAGCGCGGTCCGGACCCGGGCGGGCCGCCAGTTTCCGGCGAGGGTGCTCTCGGTGAGATAGGGGATCTCGAGCACGAGGCCTTCGAGGCCCGCGGGCTCCTTCAGCACACGCGCGAACATGGGGCCGGTTCCAGCGGGCACCACGAACTGGCGCACGCGCGCATGCAGCAGCCTCTGGACCAGAGTGTCCACCCGCGCGAAGTTCGGATCATCAGGGTGGACGAGGATGCGGCCGGTATGCGCAGCCGGGGGGGATGGTGGGCCACAAGGCGTCCAGGCCGCGGAACTCAAAGTGGGTCGGGGGGGAAGCATCCTCGGCCCGGCAGTATGGGCAGCGGCCGCACGGGAAGAGCGGCGGCGGCTCGGCTTCCACCAGCTCGAAGACAGAGCACAGCATGCATTCCTCGTCCCGCTTCTCCAGCGCCTGGCGAAACCCGCGGTGCCGCTGCCGCGCCTGGGTCACCTCCTGTGGCCGCTCGGCGAGCAACTCCATGAGCCGCGTCCGGGCCTCGTCTCCCGTGTCGAGGAGGACACCCTCCTTCACGTCGAGCGTCCAGCGGTCGCGGTCGTCATCGATGGAGAGCACCTCCACCGCGCCCCCTCCGTACCGCTGCAGCTGGTTGACCAGCGACGCGTTCCACTGGCGGTTGTAGGAGCCCTCGCCGCTTCCCGGCCGGGGCAGGGTGATGTCCACAGTCATCCGGGTGTAGCCGGTGTCAGGAGCCTCTCTGAGGCGGCCATGGTCTCGCGCGTCCTGGACGAGCGCCCACCAGCGCTCCTCCGCCTTCTCGGTCTTCATCAGCTGGCCCAGGGACATGCTTCTCGCGCGCGTCTCGTCTTCGGGGGCCCACAGCAGCAGCGCGAGTGCCTGGTGCCCATCCCGGCCTGCCCGGCCGATCTCCTGATAGTACCGCGCGGCGTCCTCCGGCAGGGAGGCATGGACGACGGCGCGCACGTCGGACTTATCGATGCCCATACCGAAGGCGGCGGTGGCCACCACCAGGTCCAGCTGCCCCGCGCGCCAGCGGCGCACCACGTCGCCCCGGTCTCTCCCGGTCGTCTCGCCGGTGATGACAGCCAGGCGCGTGTAGTCACGCTGCCGGAGCTGCCGGGCGATCCCCTCCGCGTCCTTCGGGCGGGTGGTGTAGACGAGCGCCGGCCGGGGCAGGACGTCGAGGAGCTGGAGCAGGGTGGCGTCGCGCCTAGTGGGGGCGCTGAAGTCCTGGACGACGAGGTCGAGCTCCGTCCTGGGGGCCCCGGCCACCACGGACAGGAACGTGCCGGCGCCGTATTGCTGCTCCAGCAATGCATGCGCCTCGGCGCCGAACGTGGCGGAGAGCAGGACGGTGCGCAGCGCCGGGTTCTTCGCGCGCAGCGCCTGGACGAGGCCGGGCAGGCGCTGGAAGTCCGGCCGGAAGGTGCGCCCCCAGCTCTCGATGATGTGCGCCTCGTCCACGAAGAGGCCCTGGAGGTGTCCCCGCTGCACGGAACTGCGTTCAGCGGTGGGGTGGGCCGCCTCGAACAGCGCCTCCCGGGCGGAGGTCAGCGCCATCTCCGCCGACATGAACAGGAGCGGCACCTCGCCCCGGCGGAACCTGAGGAGCAGATCCTGCCGTTCGTCGTGGGAAAGCTCCCCGACGAAGGCCTCGCTCCCCTCAAGCCCCTGCTCCTTCTTCAACGCATCCGCATGGGCAAGCGCGAGCGCGACGGTGGGCACGATGACGACCGCGCAGGGACTGCAGTCCTTCGACTGCTCTCGCCACCAGCGCACCCCCAGCTGGAACAGGAGGCTCTTGCCGCCTCCCGTGGGCATGCTCGCGAGCAGCGTGGCGCCCGGTGGCATCGTCAGCAGCGCCCGGATGGCCGCCTTCTGCGTGGGATTCTGGTACTCGGGATGCCGCGAGAGCCGGAGGAGGGCGCCGTCGGCTACCGTGGGCTGACGGAAACGGCGGAGCCTCGGGTCCAGCTGCAGGGCGTCCCGCAGCCCTTCGCTCAGCTCTTCGGAGATGTGCGGGAGCCGGTCCACGGGCGTCAGATCGAACGCGATGGAGGGGCGCGCGCCACGCCCCGGGCGAGCCGAGAGGCCGAATCGCCGCAGCCACTCCGCCTGGTGCTCTCCCGGGGAGAACCCGACCTCGGGCAGCGTCAGGTGGCCGTCGCACAGGCGGACGGCCTCCCGGAGCAGGACGCCCCGGTCGGCGCCTTCCCTCGGTGATTGGCCGAAAGCCTCGAGGGTCCGCGACAACGCGCCATGGCGCCAAGCAAGGGCCGCCTCGTCCGGAGACGCGGCCGCCGCGTCTCGCGCACGGAGCGCCCTTGCCTGGGCCTCGGCGAGCACGGCGCCAAAGTCCCCACATTCGGGGAAGTCCCAGAGGCTCACGCTTTCCCTCTCACGCGCCCAGGACAAGGGCCAGGGCATCCAGCTCCACGGTAGCCTGCCGGACGGAGTCCACCAGCGCCTTGCGGACGTCCAGTTCCGCGCGCGCGCGCACCGCCTCAGCCGGGTTCTCGCGCTCGCTCACGCTCTGGTAATAGCCGAGCTCGTGCTGGAGGGCGGCCTCCAGTTCCTGGGCCACCATCTCGTGATCGTCCTTAATCGTCGCGCGGGCGATCTCCAGCGCCCTTGCGACGCCGCCGCGAGTGGCTGCCCAGAGATTCGGCGCGGCGAAGGCGGACAGCTCTTCGTGCTCCACCTTCGGATCGAGTTCCCTCCCCCGGTACGGGGCGAGAAGCCGCTCACGGAGCGCCGCATCCGTCACCTCCACCGGCTCCTCCTCGTTGCGCGGATCAATCTTCAGCACCACCTGTTCGATTCGGGGCCACAGCTCGCTGCGCGCGCGGACGAGCAACCCTGCCGGGATGGCGCCGCGCAGGACACTGCGGACGAGGGCGACCAGGAAGAACTGATTGCGGTTCTGCGGGCCTAGCCCGGAGCGCCGGAAGATGGTGGCGCGCCCGATGGGCGTGGTGTCCAGGGCGTCCACCAGGGTGTCGACGAGGCGGTGGCCCGGAGCGAAGAACTGGACCCGGTTATCCTCCAGCGCTCGCTTCCGGGTGAAGGTCCCCGCGACGCGCTCCGCGCGACCGATGCCGGACAGCCGCTCCTCCAGTTGCTCCTGCTCCCATTGCAGCTGGACGAGGCCGTTCCCAATGCCGTCGTCCCGGAACCCCAGCGCGCGGGACCAGGCAATCAGCGCCTTGTGGGCGGATTCCGGTTCCGTCTCATCGAGGATCTCGGCGAATTCGCGCGCCCTGTCCAGCTCCGGCCTGGAGGAGTCCAGCGAGGTCTCGAACTCTTTATCCGTCTCGGCGAGCCGCCGGGCGATCTCTGCCCGCAATCTTTCGGTCACGCCCTCCGTGTCCTTGCCGCACGCGGCGTCTGAGACGGATTGTTGGAGCCGTGGAAGATCGAATTCCAGGCCGCCGATGGAGCGGTCCTGGACCTGGAACACCTCCGTGTGCAACTGGACGAGCAACTGCTCCGTCCGGTTGGGGCCATGCAGTAGGACGGTGTGGATGGGGTGGTCCGGCGGACGGCCCACCCGATCCAGCCGACCGATCCGCTGCTCCAACCGTGCTACCGACGCCGGGACGTCGAGGTGCATCACCGCCCAGGCGATCTCGAAATTCCGGCCCTCGCCGCCTAGCTCATCCGAGATGAGGACGCGGCACTTTGGGTCGGCCTGAAACCTCCAGGCGGCTTCCTCGATCTCCTGTGGAGAGAGACGATGGTGGAACAGGCGCATGCCCGCCTGGGGAAGCTGTTGGTGGAGGTACATTCCGAAGTCCTCCACGTTCTCGCGATCCTGGGAGAAGACGAGGATCTTGCGTGCCGGGTCCTCCGCGAGCCGGGCTCGGAGCCATTCCACTGCCCAGCGATAACGTGCACAGGGCCCCTCTTCCACCCACTCCTCCACGAGGCCCTCCGCCTTCGTCCGCCAGGAGTCCTCGCCCGGGAGCGGTGGCGTGGTGGCAATCAGCCGTTGGATGAGGAGTGTCTCCTCATCGGCACCTGGATCGCTCCGCAGCGCCCGCGCCAGCCCTGGGGGAGATGGCCTCATCGCGTCGCCGAGTGCCTTCTTCCGCGCGAGCAGGAAGGCGAGGAAGTGCTCCGGATTGGTGCAGGCGAAGCGCTGGTACAAGCCACGCAAAGCCCACTGCTCCGCAGTCATCCCGGGCGAGGCAGGGAGTTGGTCCAGGCGTTCGGCCAAGAGCTTTTCCACCGCGGTCGCCTCGTACTTGGCGACTTGGCTGACGCGCGGGTTCTGGGGGAGCTCGAGCACGGCCAGGGTGGCGCGGCGGGTGCGGATCAGCCGGTGATCGATCCGGTGGAATTCCTGTACATAGCCAATGAGCTGGTCGAGTGCTTCTTCACCTTCGCCCGAGCGGAACTGCTCAAGCAGTTTCTGGAAGACCGGGTCATCGGAGGCCACCCCCTGCCAATACTCGGCGATGCTGGCGATGGCACCTTCATCGAGTTCCTCGCCGGCCTGGCGGGTCGCGTCCAGCAGTTCGGTGCTGTAGGCCAGGGCATCCCAGATGCGCTTCTTCGCATCCAACCGGTGCTGGAGGGCAGCGGTATCCTCGGGAGAGTAGACGTCCGGTGAGACCAGGGCGAGGAGCCCCAGCAGTCCCCCCGTCTCACGCTTGGAAGGAGTGGCCGAGAGGGCAAGGATGCCGTGGGCGCGCTCCGCGAGTGCTCGGAGCCATGGGTAGAGCGGATGCCGAGGCGGTACTTGGTGCGCCTCGTCCACCACGACCAGCCCCCATTCACGGTCGGCGAGCAACGCACGGAGGTCTTCGTGTCCCTCCAGCGCGGTGGTGGAGACGATGAGCCATTTCTGCTGCGCCAACGATTGGCGCTCCGACGTATTCGCCTTCTCCCAGCGGGGAGCGGATAGGTCGGTGAAGACCCGTGCGCCGAAGCGAAGGTAAAGCTCGCACAGCCACTGCCGGGCCATGGCCCCCGGGGTGATCACCAGCACCGAGCAATTCGGATCCGCCGCCGTGAGTGCCTGGATGACGTAGCCCGCCTCGATCGTCTTGCCGAGCCCCACCTCGTCCGCGAGCACGAAGCGGGGGGCGCGGTTCCAGAGGATGCGCCGGACGGCGTACAGCTGGTGCGCGAGGGGGCGAACGCGGGCTCCAAAGAGAGTTGGGATGCCTTCCGAGTCCCGGTGGAGTTCATACAGGGTGTTCCGGAGGTCGCGCCGGGCGAAGAACCGGCGGGGGCTGCGGTACTCCGCGTTCTCCAAGAGTCCCAAAGGATCCTTGCTCTCAGATGCCAGCGGGACGACGCGGGACTCCTCCACCCACGCCTCGACGCCGTCCAGTTTCACTAGACCTCGGCGCAGCACTCCCCCGGCATCGACCGAGAGCAGTCGGGCTGTCCAGGGCGCCGCTGCCGGCTCTTGTGGGACGACGTGCACGGGCAACCCCTCGTACAACGGAAAGGGGCGAAGCTCCGTCGGGTCTACTAGGATCGTCTCGCGCACCTCTCCTCGGAGCGGGCGGACCTTCAGCCTTCCGCCGACACCGTCATCGATCCGCACCGGGCCGAGCTCCGGATTACGGAGGAGATAGGCGAGTGCGCCCGTGTTCAGGCCCACCGTCGAATCGGCCTTCGTCATTTGGATGGAGCCCCCATTGCTACTGGCGCAGCCAGCAGCCGGAAGTTACCACTGCGGGGGGACCTGCGGGCGGTTCATGCCGGGTGCGCTGTGGGAGCGATGGAGAGTGTCCGCCGTGTACCGCCAGGGGCCGAAGGACACTCGGAGCGGCCCGCTACAGTTCTCGCCATGACCCGGGTCCCTCTCACCCCTGTCATCGGCTCCGCTGGCCATATCTCCACGGCTTCGACTCCCGCCCAGAGCGGAGTTGCCCCGTTTAGGTACCTCTCCCGTACTTTGTGTGGACCGTAGCCACCCGTGCCAGCGTAGTTGTCGCCCGGACCGCGAGGCCGGGTCGTGTCCCTATAAGTGTGTAGATGGCGAGGCGGGACGAGCGGGAAAGAGGGAAGCTCCTCGGTGAAACCAACCGAGACGGTCTCCCCCTGGCAGGGGAGCCGAGGAGTTCCCTGACGTGGACGATACCGAGTTTGAATCCCCCGCGCACGAAGAGGTGCAGGCCGACCTGCGGGCGCTGTTCCGAGGCGCCATTCGGATGACACTGGAGGCCCTGCTGGAGGAAGAGGTACGGGAGCTGGTGGGGGCTGGCCGGTGGCAGCGGATGGTGGGCCGGGCGGACGTGCGCAACGGCAGCTACCTGCGCACGTTGGTGACGTCGGCGGGGGCTGTGGAGATGACGGTGCCGCGCACCCGGTACAGCGGCAGCGCGGGAGAGGTGCTGGGCCGCTACAAGCGTCGCAGCGCGGAGCTCGACGAGGCGATTACCAGCGCGTACGTGCAGGGCGTCTCCACGAGGAAGATGGGCAAGGTGACGCGCGCTCTCATGGGCGAGGCCGTCTCGCGCTCGACGGTAAGCCGGGTGACGAGGACGCTGGAGGAGAAGGTGGAGGGGCTGCGCAACCAGCCTCTCACCCAGGCCTTCCCCTACCTCTACCTGGATGCCACCTTCCTGGACGCCAGGTGGGCGCGCACAGTGCAGAACGTCTCGGCCCTGGTGGCCTACGGCGTGGGCGAGGATGGGCACCGGCACCTGCTCGCCGTCACCCTGGGTGGCAGCGAGTCGGCGGAGTCCTGGCTGGACTTGCTACGCCAGTTGCTGGAGCGAGGGCTGAAGGGCGTGCGGCTCGTCATCGCCGACGGGCACGCGGGCCTGGCCGCCGCGGCCCGCCAGGCCCTGCCCGAGGCGCGGTTGCAGCGCTGCACCGTGCACCTCACCCGGGGAACGTGCTCGCCAAGGCGCCCTGGAAGCTGCGTGGGCGCCTGGGCAAGGAGACGTCGGCCATCTTCGAGGCCCCCAACCTCCAGGACGCCAGGAAGCGGCTGGCTGCCCTTGAGGAGGGGCTGGGACGTCACCTGCCAGAGGCCATGGAGTGCCTGCGCGAGGGCTTCGCCGCCGCCACCTGCTTCTTCGCCTTCCCCCAGGCCCACTGGAAGCGCCTACGCAGCACCAACGGCCTGGAGCGCCTCCACGGTGAGGTGAAGCGCCGCATCCGCGCTGTCGGCGCCTTCCCGGACCGCGCCAGCGCCCTGCGCCTCATCATCGCCGTCGCACTTGAAGTCACCGGTGTCTGGGATGACCGCCGCTACCTTGACATGTCTCTGCTGAAATCAACCCCTGACACTTCCGCTGCATGACGCCACCGAGGAGCCTTCCTCCCCCGAACCCCCTCCGAACCAACTACACAGGATTCGGGACTTGACCGACCGCGCTGCTTCCAAGTGGACTACAGCCTGTCTTCCAGAACCGCATCGGCTGGGCGCATGACGCATTGAAACGGGCGGGGCTTTCGAGCGCGCCTGTGCGGGGGGCGTGGATAATCACTGACGCCGGTCGGAAGCTGCTGGACGCCTATGGCGGGAAGGTTCCAGAGGCCGAGGTAGAGCGAATCGGAAGCGAGGCCAGGGACGTCTCCATCCAGTCTCTCTCCGGCGCGACCGGAACATCGCATTCCGCCCGTGAGGCGGCCGCCGACGGGGGGAAGGCGGAAACACAGAGTCCTCGCGAGCAGATCGAAGACGCGTTGGCCCGGATTCGCGCGAGTGTCGCGAGAGACCTCCTCGTGCAGATTGGCAGGCAGACGCCAGCGGAGTTCGAATCCCTCGTTCTCGATGTGCTCTACGCGCTGGGGTACGGCTTGAGCCGAGAGGCGCTGGTTCGGACCGGGCGTTCTGGCGATGGTGGAATTGATGGAATCGTTTCGCTCGACCGGCTCGGGTTCCAGAAAGTCTATGTTCAGGCGAAGAAGTGGAAAGGGCAGGTAGGGGCGCCGGAGATCCAGGGGTTCATGGGCGCGCTCCATCTCCAGGGCGCGGACAAGGGTGTGCTCATCACGTCTGGGAGCATCTCGGGGCCGGCGCGTGAAGCAGCGCGCCAGGCGCGAGGGAGCGTCGTTCTCATTGACGGGGCCCGACTGGCCGAACTGATGATCCCCCCTGTGTCAGGGAAGTTGTCGCCTCGGCTGACCGGTCGGGATGACCACGCCCTGGGGGCGAGAGCAGGCAGGACGCAGTGTCGTACACGGATGCATTCAAGTCGCAGATGGTGAAGCGGATGGTGGGCCCCAGCGCGGTGAGTGCCGCGGCGTTGGCCCGCCAGGTGGGAGTCTCCCAGCCGACGCTGTCGCAGTGGTTGCGGGAGGCGAATAAGTTGGCGGCCATGACGCCCCCGTCCGAGGAGAAGCCCATCGGCCCCAAGAAGTGGACGCCCGAGGAGAAGCTGCGCGTGCTGGCGGAGGCGCATGGACTGGCGGGCGAGACATTGGGAGCGCTGCTGCGCCGGGAGGGGTTGCACGAAGGGCAACTGGTGGAGTGGCGGGCGGCTGCCGCTGGCGCCCTCGCCCAGGGGACGAAGGAGGCCCCGTCCGGGGCCCTGACGGCGGGCCAACGCCGACGGCTGGCCGTCTCGGAGAAGCGAGTGAAGGAACTCGAGCGCGAGCTGCGCCGCAAGGAGAAGGCGTTGGCTGAGGCGGCGGCGCTGCTGGTGCTCGAAAAAAACTTCAGGCGATGGGCTGGGACGAGAAGGACTTGGCCGACGAGGACGACGCAGCGGACGAGACGAGCGAGAAATGACGCTTGCCCACGTTGACGAGGCCCTGGAGAAGGGCGTGCGCCTGGAGGCCGTCTGCGAGCGGCTGGGGGTGACTGCGCGCACCATTCAGCGTTGGAGGAAGCCCGCGACGTCCGAGGACAGGCGGTGCGGCCCGCATACCCGGCCGGCCAACCGGCTGTCCGAGGTGGAGCGGCGCCGCATCCTGGCGGTGGCCAACAGCGAGGAATTCCGGGACGCCTCGCCCAAGCAGATTGTCCCCAGGCTGGCGGACAGGGGCGAGTACGTGGCCAGCGAGGCGAGCTTCTACCGGGTGCTGCGTGAAGCGGGCCAGTTGGCCCACCGCGGCCGAGCCAAGGCGCCTGTGCCCAGGCCTCGTGCCGACCACCTCGCCACTGGGCCCGGCCAAGTCTGGAGCTGGGACATCACCTACCTGAAGGGCCCGGTGAAGGGCAGCTTCCTCTACCTGTACCTGGTGGTGGACGTCTTCAGCCGGCGCATCATGGGCTACGCGGTGCACGAAGAAGAGTCGTCCGCGCATGCCGCGGCCCTCATTGGCCGCTCTTGGCAGGAGGCTGGCTGCCTCGAGGGGCTGGTACTGCACTCGGACAACGGCGGCCCCATGAAGGGCGCCACGCTGCTGGCCACCTTGCAGTGGCTGGGCGTCACCCCGTCTTTCAGCCGGCCCCGTGTCTCGGACGACAACCCGTTTTCCGAGGCCCTCTTCCGCACGCTGAAGTACCGCCCCAGCTTCCCTCAGCGCCCCTTCGCCTCCGTCGAGGACGCGTGCCGCTGGGTGACGCGCTTCGTGGCCTGGTACAACACCCAGCACCGCCACTCCGGCATCCGCTACGTCACGCCCGAGGACAGGCACTTCGGCCGCGAGGGCGCGCTGCTGGCACGACGGCACCAAGTGTACCAACACGCCAAAGCCCGGCACCCCGAGCGATGGAGCCGTGACACGCGCGACTGGACGCCCGCGGGCCCCGTCCGTCTCGGCCCCTCTCCGAACCTCACCCCTGCAGTGCAGGAGTTGAAGCGCATCGGTTGAATCCTTTCACGCGACATCTACCTTGACTCTCACCGGATCGAGCACGGGGTCGGGGTGACCTCGGAGTCTCTGCGGCTTCCGAGGGTCGATACCGACTATTTCGAAGGGGAATGAATGTGCATGTTCCGGGGCATGCTCAAAGGTGGCGTATCGCCTCTTCCGCTACATCAACAGGCCTGACGTGACCTCGCTCTGGGATTAAAGTCAGGCCACCCGGGTCAGCCCGCACCAATTCAAGACATACCCAGAGACATGGGAGCCCCCAGGGCAACGGAGAGTGCGTGTCATTCGGACTCGGCAGCGTCACGCCTGAACGCAAACGGACCAGGACTTTCGCTCGGTTTGCCCCGGGGCCGTCGGAAAAGTCGGACTCCCGGTAAGTGGCATATTCATTGCGGATCCCCGCCGCCGAGGCCTTGGGGGCCTCCCCGTGAACCATGTGAGGGGGCACGGGACGAAGTGGCGGAGTCGAGGAACCTGAGCGCAGGCGGAGCGGGACGCGCACGGGGCCGAGGGTCCTCCACGAGGAGATGTAATGACAACGCATGTGAAGTCGCAGAACGCCGTGGTCGTGCCATTCGTCGCACGGGCCACAAGCCCGAGGTCCGTCCTCTGTCGCCTCGGTATGCTCTGCCAAGGGCTCATGGTGGGCGCGCTCGTGGTGGTGGCCGGACAGGCCCAGGCCTTCGAAAAGCTCATTGAGGTCGACACGGCGGGGTGCAACACCAATGTCGCCATCAACAACGCGATTGGCCAGAGCTTCAAACTGTCCGCGAGCACGGCGCTCGACTCCGTCGACATCTGGGTCAAGCCGAATCTGTACTATAACACGTCTTACCGCGTGGACCTGCACGACAGCGAGGGCACGGGCGATGCGGTGATTGCCTCGTCCACCACCGTCAGCATGGCATCGCAGACGGCGGGTACGCCGGCCACCTGGTACACCTTCTCCTTCGCGGGTCAGGGCATCACGCTGCTACCGGGACGCGCGTACACCCTGAAGCTGGTGCGCCTCTCCACGTACTCCGGCGTCTTCTCCATGTGTGGCAACGTCTACGCGGACGGAATCCAGTACTGGCTCGGCTACAGCCCCGATTCGCCCTACGACATGTCCTTCCGCGTCTTCGGCAACTGAGCCGAAGCTGACGCACGAACGGTTCGGATGAAGACACCCAGAGAGGGCGCGCGGCGTGGGCGCCCCTCTGTCCTGAGGTATCCCCCAAGGGATTGAGCTTCAATTACGTGATCCCTCCAGCATCTTCTTTGTCGCTTGGCGGCTGTGCCCAACGCCTCGGTTCGCCTGCCTCGTACTTCTTCCTCCACTGGGTTCATCGTCCCTATCTAAACCGAGGTTCGTGATTCTCGAACGGCCTCAGGATGTGCGCCTGAGGTCGACTCGTCGCAGGGATGGACTGGCGGAGCGCTGGACATTTCGAGCGGAGAGGTAGGCATGCACCCGGACCATGAGCTGGTCCATGGTGCGGCAGCGGTGATTGCGGGTGACGTTGGCATGCAGGTCGAGCCACACCCGCTCGATGCGATTGCCCTGGGGGCAGTACGGCGGGAGGAAATGGAGAACGAATCGCCCGCCGAAATGCGCGAGCGCCTTGAGCGTCTTCTTGCTGGAGTGAACCGAGGCGTTGTCGAGGACGAGGTGGATACGGCGAGCGCGCCGGTATTGACTCGCCAGGCGCCACAGCAACTGGATGAAGAGGGCACTTGCCTTGGACCTGCCTTCCACCCACGTCAGTTGCCCGGTGCTCGTATTGAGCGCTCCAGCCAGGTAGCGCTTCTGGTTGTTGCCGGGCGTCACCACCACCCGTCGTTGCCCGGGCAGGCACCAGTCGCGCCCCACCTTGGGGTTGAGGTGGATGTCGACCTCGTCCACATGCAGAACGGGCTCGCTGGGAGGCCCATACACCTCGAGACACTTCAGCTCGTGGAGCCGACGCTGTCGCTTCCAACTGGGCCAGGGACACTCGACGATGGGCTTGGCCGCCTTGAGCCGGGCGCCGAGCGTGGCGAGCGTGCGCCCCATGGTCGCCACGGACACGCGCACCTGTCCTCGTCGAGCCATTTCCTGGCACAGCAACTCGCGTGTCCAGGTGGGACGGCACCAGCCCCAGTCCTCGGGCGTGCCCTCCAACACGCAGGTGAGCCGCTCCCGAAACCGCTCGTCCACCTTGGCGCGTCCGTTGCCCTCCCGTCTGTCTCGAAGGGCTTGGCGCCCACCCTCCTGGTAGCGCCGCACCGCAACCACCACGGTCGAGGTGGCACACTCCAGCGCCTTCGCGGTGGCGCGACACGACGCCCCACGCCCCGCGCTCGCCACTGCCAGGCACCTCCGGTAGGTCAGCGGGCAACCACTCCTGGCCCCCCACCGAAGCAGCGCCTGACGCTGCTTCCTCTTCAACCACGGCCTACCTTGCCCCTGGGGCAGGGCCTTCTCGCTCTCAGGTCTTCTGCGCACACAGAGCCGAACGGGAGGTGCCCCTGCTCTTTCTTCCCGTTCGCTTCGCGCCCGTCTGCTCTCCGACCTGATTGAGAATCACGAACCTCGGTTTAGGGCGCCCTGCACACCCAGTTTCTGGTTGCGGCTTGTCTCACGTTGGCAGAGAGGGATGCCCCAGGACTTCGGCTAGTGCACTCGCGAGCGCATCGACCCCCGGTGTGCGCAGGACGCTGTAGTGGTCTCCCGGCACTTCACGCACCTCCACTCGGGGGGCGTAGTGGCTCCAGCCTCGGTCCGCTGGCTCCGCGGGCTCCAACTCCGTGTGGCTGCCACGGAGCACCGCGAGCGGGCCCGCGTAGGAGCCCAGCGTGTGTTTTTGAAGCGCACGGGCGTTGGCGGTGAAGACACGAAGCAGCGCGTGGATTTGCTCCGTGTCCGCGCCTGGGATGAGGACACCCGCCTCGCGGCCTTCCTGAAGCACTCGCTCCATCAGGGTCTTCGCGTCACCCAGGGACGCCTCCGAAGTCGTCGTCGGAGCAATTCCGGCCGTGCGCGCCAGGTCCAGCGCGAACATCGTCGCCGCGGCCAGGTCGTCGTCGGTCGCCACGCCACGGGCCAGCGAGGTGGAGCTGGGTTCAATCAGGGCGAGGACGTCCACCGTCTCGCCGCGCGTCTGGAGCATTCGGGCCATTTCAAAGGCAATCACGGCTCCGAGCGACCAGCCTCCCAACCGGTACGGGCCCTGTGGCTGAACGGTGCGAATGGCGTCCACGTAGCTGGCCGCCATCGCTTCGATGGACGCGTTCGGCGGCAGTGTCCCGTCGAGCCCCTGGGCCTGCAGGCCGTAGAAGGGCTGCTCGGGGCCGAGCCGCCGGGCAAGCTCGGTGTAGCAGAACACCGTTCCCCCGACGGGGTGGACGCAGAAGAAGGGCGCTCGCGAGCCACTGCGTTGAATGGGAACGAGCGGCGTCCATGGAGCGGGCTCGCGCCGCAGGAAGGCGGCCAGCCCTTCGACGGTCGGCGCCTGGAAGAGCGCCGTCACTGGCAGCGCTCGGCCCGTGCGCGCGCGCAACATGGACATCAGCCGCACCGCGAGCAGCGAATGGCCACCGAGCTCGAAGAAGTCGCTCCTCGCGCCGATCGGCGTGACCCCGAGCAGTTCCTCGAAAATGTGGGCAAGCTCCAGCTCGTGGCTATCGCGGGGTGCGATGTACGCCACCCGCTGAGGGGACGTCTCCTCCGGTATGGGCAAGGCCTTCCGGTCCACCTTGCCGCTCGTGTTCAGCGGAAGGGCCTCCAGCATGACGATGGCCGAGGGCACCATGTACTCGGGCAGCCGCTCCTTGAGGAAGCCTCGGAGCACCCCGGTGTCCAGCTCGGGGGGGCCTTCTGGGCGTGACGTATCGGGCACGACGTAGGCCACCAGGCGCTGGAAGCCCGGTACGTCCTCTCGGACCCGCACGACGGTGTCTCGAACCGCCGGGTGCAGGCGCAGCGCGGCTTCGATTTCTCCCAGCTCGATGCGGAAGCCGCGCACCTTCACCTGGAAGTCGATGCGGCCCAGGAACTCCAGCTCGCCCTGGGGCAGCCAGCGCGCCCGGTCTCCGGTCCGGTAGAGGCGCGTACCCAGCGCCGTGCTGAACGGGTCGGGGATGAAACGCTCGGCGGTGAGCTCCGGCCGGTCCAGGTATCCACGCGCCAGGCCGGCTCCACCGATGTAGAGCTCTCCAGGCACGCCCACGGGGGCTGGTTGAAGATGGGCATCCAGCACGTACGTCCGCACGTTCCCCAGCGGGCCGCCCACGGTCGGAGGCAGCGGAGCTCCACGCACCGCGCGCACCGTCGAATCCACGGTGCACTCGGTGGGGCCGTAGACGTTGAAGCACTCGAGGTGGGGATGGGCGGACAGCCGGAGCCAGAGCGCCTCGTCCAGGGCTTCTCCTCCGGCCAGCACTCGCAAAGGCCGGTGTGCCGCGAGGCCCTCGTCCAGCAGCAGACGCAGCAGCGACGGGGCGCAGTCCAGCACGTCAACGTCATTCCGCTCGATCCACGCCAGCATGGCACCCGCATCCTCACGAGCGGCCTGTGGAACCACGCACAGCGCATGTCCGGCCGCGAGCTGCACCAACTGCTGCACGGAGGCGTCGAAGGACAGGGATGCGTTGAGGCTGACGCGGAGGGGCTTGTCCACCCCTGCGTAGGCGGTGGCCGCCAGCGCCGCGCGCAGGTTCATCACGGAGGCGTGCTGCACCATGACGCCCTTGGGCATCCCGGTGCTGCCCGAGGTGTAGATGACGTAGGCGAGGTGCTGGGGCCCGCTGAGTCGCGGTGGGTTGGACTCGGACCGCGGCTCGGTCGTGGAAGCGGAGTCCTCCACGCAGAGGACCTCCACTGTGTGCCCGGCGAGCTTGTCCGCGACTCGCTGCTGCGTGAGCACCCAGCCGACCTTCGAGTCGCTCACCATGTACGCCAAGCGCTGGTCAGGATAGGCCGGGTCCATGGGAACGTAGGCGCCACCCGCCTTGAGGATGGCGAGGATGGCGACAACCATGTCGACCGAGCGCTCCATGCACAGGCCCACGCGAGCCTCTGGGACCACGCCGCGAGCGCACAGCGTCCAGGCGAGCCGGTTGGCGCGGCGATTGAGCTCCGCATACGTCAGCGAGCGCTCATCATCGAGGACGGCGAGTGCTTCGGGGGTGAGGGCCACACGGTCCTCGAACCGCTCATGCAGGCAGCCCTCCCAGTCGACCTCCCGGCGCGTGTCATTCCAAGTTTCCAGCAACGTGTTGCGTTCAGTCGCTGGAAGCAGCGCCGCCTGCTCGTAGCGGCCATGAGGCTCCGCGGCCACGGCCTCCAAGGCGCGCAGGTAGTAGTGCCCCAGCTCCCGCGTCCGCTCCGCTTCGTGCCGAGTGCCCGTTGTGGAGATGGAGATCGACAGCGACGACGTGTCGGGGTCCTGGGTGAAGGTGACGCCCAGGGGGAGCTCCATCCATGCGGCGCCCAGCATCTCGCCCAAGAAGCGCAGGCCCTTCTGTTGGGAAAGCCCTCCCGCGACGTGGAAGTGGATGAAGTTGAAGAGGGTGTCGAACAGCGGCTGACCGCCGCGCTGCTGCTGGAGCCGCGCCATGGGGTAGCGGCGGTGCGGCATCAACTCCTGCTCATGCTTCGCGACCTGCTGGATGAGCTCCAGCCACGTGCCCCCGTGCAGCGTCACCGGGAAGGGGACGCTGTTGAGGAACAGGCCAATCATCCGCTCACCGTCGATGACCTCCGGGCGGCCGTTGGTGACGATGCCGGTGACGACGGAGGTGCTGCCTTCGACAAAGCCGCGGACGCGCAGGTGCACTGCCAGCAACACCGTCTTGAGGGAGACGCCCGCCTCGTGGGCCACGCGGAGCAAGGCCTGCTGGAGCGGGACGGGGATACGCACGTCGTGGTTGTGCAGCACGCGTTCGTCGTCCCTGGTCCGGCTCGGGCGGTGACTCGCGGCGTCCACGCCGTCCATGCGGCTGGCCCAGAAGCGCTCACTCTCCGCGGACTGCTGGGCTTCGCGCTCCAGCGCCACGAACTGCCGGTAGGTGGCGGCCGGGGACGGCGCGGCGGGGGCGTCGGTCCCCTCCAGCAACTCGAGGTAGCGGCCGAAGAGCTCCGAGAACAGGGTCGCGGCGCTCCAGCCATCGAGGATGGCGTGGTGGAAGAGGATGGTCAGCTGAACGCTGCGTTCCGTGCGGCGATGCACGGCGACGCGGAGCAAGGGCGCCTGGGTCCACTCGAAGGGCTTGAGGCGCTCGGCTTCCACCCACTCACGCAGGAAGGCGTCCTGTTGCGAAGGCTCCAGGTGACGGAGGTCCTCGATGCGCAGCGGCGGCGCGACGTGCCGGTGGACGAGTTGGAGGGGCTCCTCGTAGCCGTCCAGGTGGAAAGAGGTGCGCAGGATGGCGTGACGCGCAATCAGCTCCTGAAACGCCTGACGCAGCAGCGGCTCATGCAGCGCCAGCTCCAGGTGGAAGCTGAACATGTCGTGGTAGATGCCAGCCGAGGCATCCAGCGCGCTCTCGAAGAGCATTCCCGACTGGAGCGCCGCCAGTGGGTAGGCGTCCTCCACATCTTCCGGCAGCCGATTGCGCTCCGCTTCGGACACGAGGCCGAAGGGCGCCACGTCATGAGCGGAGGCGGCCCCTCCGGTGTGCTTCACCGAACCGGAGAGCTGGCGGATGGTGGGATGCTGGAGCAGCTCCAGGATGGGCAACTCCAGGCCCCGCTCGCGCAGCTTCGCGATGACCTGGATGCTGCGAATGGAGTCTCCACCCAGCTCGAAGAAGCTGTCGTCGATGCCGACCTGGCGAAGGCCCAGGACCTCGGCCCAGATGTCGGCGATGGCCTGCTCTGACTCATCTCGGGGAGCCTCGAAGGATGCTCCTGGCCGCACTCGGTCCGCGTCGGGCGCGGGCAGGGCCTTGCGGTCCACCTTGCCGTTGGCCGACAGCGGGAGGGTCTCCATCGGGACGAAGAGGGCGGGGACCAGGTACTCGGGCAGCTTGCGCAGGACGTGGTCGCGCAGGGCTCGAGGATCCACCGAGTCCACCCCGTCTTCGCCCACCACGTAGGCCACGAGGCGCTTGTCGCCAGGAGCGTCCTCCCGAGCGAGGACGACCGCCTCCTGGATGCCCGGGGCCTGCAGGAGGACAGCTTCGATTTCGCCCAGCTCGATGCGGAAGCCGCGCACCTTCACCTGGAAGTCGGAGCGGCCGAGGAACTCCAGCGAGCCGTCGGCCCGCCAGCGGACGAGGTCCCCCGTGCGGTAGAGGCGAGCGCCGGGCGTTTCCGAGAAGGGGTGGGGGAGGAACTTCTCGGCTGTCAGCTCCGGGCGGTGGAGGTAGCCCCAGGCGAGGCCGTCCCCCCCGACGAAGAGCTCGCCAGGGACGCCGACGGGGACGGGCTCCATGCGCGAGTCGAGGACGAAGGCGGAGGAGTGCGCCAGGGGCCTGCCAATGGGGACGGAGGTGCCGAAGGACTGGCCCGCGCGGAGGGAGTGTGTGGCGGAGAAGGTGGTGTTCTCGGTGGGGCCGTAGCCGTTGACGAGGACGGCGCCGTGGGGAATGCGCTCCAGGTGCTGACGGACGCGAAGCGGAGGCAGGACGTCCCCGCCAGCGAGGACCTGCCGGACAGTGGCCAAGGCGGTGCCCTGGTGAAGCACCATCTGCTCGAAGAGGGCGGCGGTGAGCCAGAGGGTGGAGACGCGGTGTTGAGTCAGGAGCGCGGCGAGCTCGTCAAGGGAGGGCGAGTGGGGCGGGGCGAGGACGAGGCGAGCGCCGTGAAGCAGGGCGCCCCAGAGCTCCAGGGTGGAGGCGTCGAAGGCGACGGGTGCGAGCTGGAGGAAGACTTCGTCGGGGCCGAAGTGGATGAAGGGATTGGCGAGGACGAGGCGAGCGACGGCGCGGTGAGGAACGCAGACGCCCTTGGGCCGGCCGGTGCTGCCGGAGGTGAACATGACGTAGGCGAGGTCATCTCCGCCCATGGCCACGGAGGGAGGCGCGTCATGTGGCAGGGCGGCGATGAGGTCCGCGTCCGTGTCCACGCAGACCATCAGGCCACCCGAGCTGGGCAGCTCATCCGCGAGCGACTCCTGCGTCACGAAGACGCTGACGCCGGCCTCCTGAAGCAGCAAGGAGACGCGCTCAGCAGGGTAGTGGTGGTCGATGGGCACGTAGGCGCCGCCGGCCTTGAGGATGGCGAGCAGGCCCACCACCAGGTCCGGCGAGCGCTCCAGGCACAGGCCCACGCGGGTGCCTCGGGAGACGCCGTATGCGCGCAGATGGTGCGCGAGCTGATTCGCGCGGCGCTCCAGCTCCGCGTAGGTGACGACGCGCTCACCCATGACGAGCGCCACTGCGTCCGGCGTGCGAGCCACCTGCTCCGAGAAGTGCGCGTGAATCGGCGTGTCTCGCGGGAACTCGGCGGACGTCGCGTTCCATGCGACCAGGAGTTGCTGACGCTCCTCGGCGCGCAGCAGGGGCAACCCGGCCAGGCGCTGGTGCTCATCCGTGACGACGGCCTCCAGCAGCGTGCGGAAGTGCCCCATCATGCGCTCGGCCGTGGAGGCCTCGAACAGGTCGGTGTTGTAGTTCAGCGCGCCGGAGAGCCCCTCCGGCGTCTCTTCCAGCAGGAGGCTCAGGTCGAACTTGACGGTCTCCAGCTCCGTCTCCAGCACGTGCAGCGACAGCCCGGGGAGCTCCAGGCGCACGGGTGGCGTGTTCTGCAGGGTGAAGGTGACCTGGAAGAGCGGCGAGCGGCTCGGGTCTCTCGCGGGTTGCAACACCTCGACCAGCTTCTCGAACGGTACGTCCTGGTGCTCGGAGGCACCCAGCGTCGCCGCCTTCACCTGCGCCAACAGCTCTTGGAAGGTGAGCTCCGGCGACAGGTGGGAACGGAAGACCAGCGTGTTGACGAAGAAGCCGATGAGCCCTTCCAGCTCAGGCCGGGTGCGGCCGGCGATGGGCGAACCGACGCAGACGTCCTGCTGGCCGGAGTAGCGCGAGAGCAGCAACTGCCAGGTGGCCAGCAGCACCATGAAGGGCGTGGCCTCTTGACGGCGCGCCAGCGCGGTCACCGCTTCGGAGAGCGCCGCCGGCATGTTCACCGGGAGGAGCGCTCCCCGGTAGGTCTGCACCGCCGGGCGCGGCCTGTCGGTGGGCAGCTCCAGCGCCGCGGGGGCTCCGGCGAGCTGCTCACGCCAGTAGCTCAGCCGTGACTCCAGCACGGGCCCCTGCATCCACTCGCGCTGCCAGAGGGCATAGTCGGCGTACTGCACCGGAAGCGGAGGGAGCTGTGCCTCTCGGCCCTGGAGGGCGGCTTCGTAGCCCTCCGCCACCTCGCGCACCAGGACACCCACGGACCAGCCGTCGGACACGATGTGGTGCATCGTCACCAGCAGGACGTGCCTGTCCGAAGCCAGCCGCAGCAAGCGGGCTCGGAAGAGCGGGCCGAGCACCAGGTTGAACGGGAGGTGGGCCTCCTCGGTCGCGAGCTGGCGCGCCCGGGCATCGCGCTCACTGTCGGGCAGGGTGGAGAGGTCCGTGATGGGCAACTCCAGGGCCGCGAGCGGATGGACGACCTGGACCGGCAGGTCCCCCTCGTTCCGGAACGTCGTGCGCAGCGCCTCGTGCCGCTGCACCACCCTCAGCAGGGTCTGCTCCATCGCGCGGACGTCGAGCGCTCCGTCGATGGCCACCGCCGCCGGGTTGTTGTACGTCGCGGTGTCGGGTGTCAGTTGCTCCATCACCCACAGCCGCTGCTGGACAAAGGACTGAGGCAGTGGCCGGTCGCGTGACGCGGCCCGGAGGGGCGGCAGGGCCCCCGCGGCGCCGCGGGCCCGCTCGGAGTCCAGACGCGTGGCCAGCGCCGCCACCGTGCTCTGCTCGAAGAGGGCCCGCAGCGGCAGGTCGACGTCGAAGTCCTGGCGCAGCCGCGTCACCAATTGGGTGGCCAGGAGCGAATGGCCACCGAGCGCGAAGAAGTCATCCTCGGCGTTGACCGTCTCGACATGCAGCAGCGTGGCCCAGTGGGCGGCGATACGACGCTCCGTGTCCGTGCTGAGCGGTCGCGCGGCGGCGTGCCGAGGCGCTTCCGGTGCCGGCAGGGCCCCGCGGTCCAGCTTGCCATTGGGGGTGAGTGGCAGGGCCGCAAGTGTGACGAAGGCCGAGGGCACCATTTGCTCGGGCAGCCGCTCGCGGAGGTACGGGCGGAGCGTCCCGGCGTCCACGACGGCGGCCCCCTCCGCGTCCGCGACCACGTAAGCCACCAGGCGTTGCAGCCCTGGCGTGTCTTCGCGCACCAGGACCACGGTGTCGCGAACCGCGGGGTGTTGGCGCAGCGCGGACTCAAGCTCTCCCAATTCGATGCGGAAGCCGCGCACCTTCACCTGGAAGTCAATGCGACCCAGGAACTCAAGCTCGCCTTGGGGGAGCCAGCGCGCCCGGTCTCCCGTTCGATAGAGGCGGGTGCCGGGGACGGCGCTGAACGGATTGGGAATGAACCGTTCAGCGGTGAGCTCGGGACGACTCAGGTATCCACGCGCCAGGCCCGCTCCACCGATGTAGAGCTCGCCTGGAACGCCTACCGGCACAGGCTGCAGGTACGCGTCCAGCACGTAGGTCCGCGCGTTCGCCAACGGACCGCCCAGCGATGGAGGCAGGGACGCTCCGCGCACGGAACTCAGCGTGGAGTCCACGGTGCACTCCGTGGGGCCGTAGACGTTGAAGCACTCGAGGTGAGGATGGGCGGAGAGTCGGGCCCAGAGCGCTTCGTCCAATGCCTCACCGCCAGCCAGTACGCGCAACGGGCGGTGTGCGGCCAGGCCCTCGTCCAGAAGCAGCCGCAGTTGCGAGGGAGCGCAGTCCAGCACGTTCACGCCATGCCGCTCCAACCACGCCAACATCAAGTGGGTGTCCTCGCGCGTTTCTTGTGACACCACGCACAGCGCATGTCCGTCCGCGAGCTGCACCAACTGCTGCACGGAGGCGTCGAAGGACAGGGATGCGTTGAGGCTGATGCGGAGGGGCTTGTCCACCCCTGCATAGGCAGTGGTTGCCAGCGCCGCGCGCAGGTTCATCACCGAGGCGTGCTGCACCATGACGCCCTTGGGCATCCCGGTGCTGCCCGAGGTGTAGATGACGTAGGCGAGGTGCTGGGGCTCGCTGAGTCGCGGTGGGTTGGACGCGTCCCGCGAACCGCTCACGAGCGCTGCGTCGTCCACGCAGAGGACCTCCGCCTTGTGCCCGGTGAGCTTGTCCGCGACTCGCTGCTGTGTGAGCACGCAGCCGACCTGCGAGTCGCTCATCATGTAGGCCAGGCGCTGGGCGGGATAGGCCGGATCCATGGGGACGTAGGCGCCACCCGCCTTGAGGATGGCGAGGACACCAACGACCACATCGACCGAGCGCTCCAGGCACAGGCCCACGCGAACCTCGGGCCCCACGCCGCGAGCGCGCAGCGTCCAGGCGAGCTGGTTGGCGCGGCGGTTGACGTCGGCGTAGGTGAGCGAGCGCTCATCGTCCAGCACTGCGAGCGCATCGGGAGAATGCGCCGCGCGGTCCTCGAACCGCTCATGCAGGCAGCCCTCCCAGGCGACCTCCCGGCGCGTGTCATTCCATGTTTCCAGCAGGGTGTCGCGGTCGGCCGGTGGCAGCAGCGTAGCCTGCTCGTAGCGGCCATGCGGCTCCGCGGCCACGGCCTCCAAGGCGCGCAGGTAGTAGTGCCCCAGCTCCCGCGACCGCTCCGCTTCGTGCCGGTTGCCAGTGGTGGCGATGGAGACCGATAGCGACGAGGTGTCGGGGTCCTGGGTGAAGGTGACGCCCAGGGGGAGCTCCATCCAGGCGGCGCCCAGCATCTCGTCCACGAAGCGCAGGCCCTTCTGTTGGGAAAGCCCTCCCGCGACGTGGAAGTGGATGAAGTTGAAGAGCGTGTTGAACAGCGGCTGACCGCCGCGCTGCTGCTGGAGCCGCGCCATGGGGTAGCGGCGGTGCGGCATCAGCTCCTGCTCATGCTTCGCGACTCGCTGGATGAGCTCCAGCCAGGTGCCTCCAGGCAGCGTCACCGGGAAAGGCACGCTGTTGAGGAACAGGCCAATCATCCGCTCACCGTCGACGACCTCCGGACGGCCGTTGGTGACGATGCCGGTGACGACGGACGTGCTGCCTTCGACAAAGCCGCGGACGCGCAGGTGCACAGCCAGCAACACCGTCTTGAGGGAGACGCCCGCTTCGTGAGCCACGCGGAGCAAGGCCTGCTGAAGCGGAACAGGGATGCGCACGTCGTGGGTGTGCAGCACGCGCTCTTCATCCCGGGAGCGGGGCGGGCGCGGACTCGCTGGGTCCACGCCGTCCATGCGCCTCAGCCAGAAGCGCTCGCTCTCCGCGGACTGCTGGGCTGCGCGCTCCAGCGCCACGAACTGCCGGTAGGTGGCGGCCGGGGACGGCGCGACGGGGGCGTCAGTCCCCTCCAGCAACTCGAGGTAGCGGCCGAAGAGCTCCGAGAGAAGGGTCGCGGCGCTCCAGCCATCGAGGATGGCGTGGTGGAAGACGATGGTCAGTTGGACGGTGGTCTCCGACCGGCGATGCACGCGGAGCCGCATCAGCGGTGCCTGGTTCCAGGTGAAGGGCTGGACGCGTTCCTTCTCCGCCCACGCCTGCATGCAGGCTGTTTGCTGGGCGGTCTCCAGGTGCCGGAGGTCTTCGAACTTCAGCGGCGGTTCAACTTCCCGGTGGACGAGCTGCAGGGGCTCTTCGTAGCCGTCCAGGTGGAACGACGTGCGCAGGATGGCGTGACGCGCGAACAGCTCCCGAAAGGCTTGCTGCAACAGCGGTTCGTTCAGCGCCATCTCCACATGGAAGCTGAACATGTCGTGGTAGATGCCGGCCGAGGCATCCAGCGCGCTCTCGAACAGCATGCCTGACTGGAGCGCGGCCAGCGGGTAGGCGTCCTCCACGTCCTCGGGCAGTCGCTGACGGTCGGCCTCGGACACGAGGCTGAACGGCGCGACCTGGCTCGCCGGGGACTCACTCGTGGCCTTGATGACGCCCGCGAGCTCGCGAATCGTCGGGCGCTGGAGCAGCTCCAGCGTGGGCAGCTCCAGGCCCTGTTCGCGCAGCTTCGCGATGACCTGGATGCTGCGGATCGAGTCGCCGCCCAGCTCGAAGAAGCTGTCGTCAATGCCGACCTGACGGAGGCCCAGGACCTCGGCCCAGATGTCGGCCAGGGTCTGCTCAGAGGCGTTTCGGGGCGCTTCGAAGGGCGTCCCTGTCCGGGCCAGGTCCGCGTCGGGGGCGGGCAGCGCCCTGCGGTCCACCTTGCCGTTGGGCGACAGCGGCAGGACGTCCAGCGGCATGAACACCGCGGGCAGCATGTACTCGGGCAGCCGCGTCTTGAGGAACGTGCGGATGGCGCCCACGGCGTTCGCGGTCTGTTCTTCCGAACGCGCCGCGGCTGTGGGCACGAAGTACGCCACGAGGCGCTTGTCGCCAGGAGCGTCCTCCCGAGCGAGGACGACCGCCTCCTGGACACCCGGAGCCTGCAGGAGGACAGCTTCGATTTCGCCCAGCTCGATGCGGAAGCCGCGCACCTTCACCTGGAAGTCAGAGCGTCCGAGGAACTCCAGCGAGCCGTCGGCCCGCCAGCGGACGAGGTCCCCCGTGCGGTAGAGGCGAGCGCCGGGCGTTTCCGAGAAGGGGTGGGGGAGGAACTTCTCGGCCGTCAGCTCCGGGCGGTGGAGGTAGCCCCAGGCGAGGCCGTCCCCCCCGACGAAGAGCTCGCCAGGGACGCCGACGGGGACGGGCTCCA
This sequence comes from Myxococcus sp. AM010, assembly GCF_013372585.1. Classification (NCBI taxonomy): domain Bacteria; kingdom Pseudomonadati; phylum Myxococcota; class Myxococcia; order Myxococcales; family Myxococcaceae; genus Myxococcus; species Myxococcus sp. AM010. Next base: position 11,223 of record NZ_JABXEO010000024.1, on the reverse strand, counting down.
TGCGCGAGTCGAGGACGAAGGCGGAGGAGTGCGCCAGGGGCCTGCCAATGGGGACGGAGGTGCCGAAGGACTGGCCCGCGCGGAGGGAGTGTGTGGCGGAGAAGGTGGTGTTCTCGGTGGGGCCGTAGCCGTTGACGAGGACGGCGCCGTGGGGAATGCGCTCCAGGTGCTGGCGGACGCGAAGCGGAGGCAGGACGTCCCCGCCAGCGAGGACTTGCCGGACACCGGCCAAGGCGGTGCCCTGGTGAAGCACCATCTGCTCGAAGAGGGCGGCGGTGAGCCAGAGGGTGGAGACGCGGTGTTGAGTCAGGAGCGCGGCGAGCTCGTCAAGGGAGGGCGAGTGGGGCGGAGCGAGGACGAGGCGAGCGCCGTGAAGCAGGGCGCCCCAGAGCTCCAGGGTGGAGGCGTCGAAGGCGACGGGTGCGAGCTGGAGGAAGACTTCGTCGGGGCCGAAGTGGATGAAGGGATTGGCGAGGACGAGGCGAGCGACGGCGCGGTGAGGAACGCAGACGCCCTTGGGCCGGCCGGTGCTGCCGGAGGTGAACATGACGTAGGCGAGGTCATCTCCGCCCACGGCCACGGAGGGAGGCGCGTCGTGCGGCAGGGCGGCGATGAGGTCCGCGTCCGTGTCCACGCAGACGCGCTTGCTGTTGGATGCAGGGAGCCCCTCGGCCAGTGACTTCGTCGTGACGAGCACGCCGATGTCGGCCTCCTGAAGCAGCAAGGAGATGCGCTCAGCGGGGTAGTGGTGGTCGATGGGCACGTAGGCGCCACCCGCCTTGAGAACGGCGAGCAGGCCCACCACCAGGTCCGGTGAGCGCTCCAGGCACAGGCCCACGCGGGTGCCTCGGGAGACGCCGGATGCTCGCAGGTGATGCGCCAGTTGATTCGCGCGGCGCTCCAGCTCCGCGTAGGTGACGACACTCTCACCCTTGATGAGCGCCACTGCGTCCGGCGTGCGGGCCGCCTGCTCGGAGAAGAGCGCGTGAATCGGCGTGTCTCGCGGGAACTCGGCGGACGTCGCGCTGCCGTCGGCCAGGAGTTGCTGGCGCTCCTCGGTGCGTAGCAGCGGCAGCTCGGAGAGGCGCTGGTCGGCGTTCTCCACGACGCTCTCCAGCAGCCGCACGTAGTGGCGCTCCATCCGTTCAACAGTCTTCGCGTCGAACAGGTCCGCGCAGTACTCGATGCGGCCGATGAACCGGTCCGGCCGGTCCTCGCGCAGCTCCATCAGCAGGTCGAACTGGGACGCGCCCAGGTCCAGCTCCACGTAGCGCGCGAGCAGGCCCGGAATCCGCAAGGCTGGCTGCGGCACGTTCTGGAGGACGAAGACGGCCTCGAAGAACGGGTTGCGGCTGGGGTCGCGAGGCGGTTGCAGCTCCTCCACCAACTTGTCGAAGGGCACGTCCTGGTGCGAGTAGGCCTCCAGGCAGACCTGCCGCACCCGGTGCAGGAACGCGCGGAAGGTCGGGTCTCCCGCCGCATCCGCGCGCATCACCAGCATGTTGACGAAGAAGCCGATGAGCGGTTCGAGCTCGGGCGCCCGGCGGTTGGCGACCGGTGAGCCCACCGCGAAGTCCTGCTGGCCACTGTAGCGGTGCAGCAGCGCCTGGTAGGCCGCCATCAGGACCATGAACAGCGTCGCGCCTTCCTTCTGCGCCAGTTGCTTGAGCTTCCGCGCCAGCTCTGGCTCGAGCCGGAAGTGGTGCCATCCGCCGCGATACGTCTTCAGCGCCGGGCGGGGATGGTCCGATGGCACCCCCAGCGCGGGAGGCTGCGGCGTGAGCTGCCGCCGCCAGTAGTCGAGCTGGCCGGCGAGCTCCCGCGTCTCGAGCTGCTCGCGCTGCCACCGCGCATAGTCCGGGTACTGGAGCTCCAGCTCCGGCAGGGGCGAAGGCAGGCCCTCCTCGAAGGCCTTGTAGAGCGCCATCAACTCCTGAAGGAACACGCCCAGCGACCACTGGTCCGTCACGGAGTGGTGCAGCGTCAACAGCACCAGGGCGTGCTGCGCGTCGAGCCGCAGGATGCCGACCCGCAACAGGGGCCCGGCGGAGAGGTCGAACTCGAAGTTGGCCTCGGCGATGATGCGGCGGCGGACTTCGTCGCCCTGGGCCTCCAGGGACAACGTCGACAGGTCCTCCTCGGGAAGGGTGAGCTCCAGCGCGGGCGCGACCACCTGCACGGGGTCTCCGCCGTGGCTCCGCAGCGTCGTGCGCAGGGCTTCGTGACGGCGCACGACCTCGTTCACACAGCGCGTGAGCAGGGCCCGGTCCAGCCGCCCGAAGAACTCCACGCTCACGTGGACGTTGTAGGCAGCCATGCTGCTGGGATCCAGCTCATGCAGGACCCACAGGCGCTGCTGAGGGAAGGATGCCGGCGCGGGCTCGTTGCCTTCGCGCCGGACCAGGACGGGCGCCGTCGCGTGAGGCCGCGCCGACTGCTGCTCCTGGACGAGCAGGTCGAGGAGGGCGCGCTGCGCGGGAGAGAGCTGCTCGAGAGCCCGAGTGAGGTCAGTCATCGAAATCGATATCCAAAAGAGAGGGGGACCGGGTGCTCCAGCGGGGGCTGGAGCGTCCGTTCACGCGGCCTTTACGCCGCGGCGTCGAAGCTCTTCGGCGAGCTCCTGCTCGGAGACGCGGGTGACCCGGTCGAGCAGCTCGCGATAGAGGGATTCCTGTTGCCGCGCCTGGAGGTCGGCGATCGCCTTCGCCAGACCCGCCACGGTTGGCGACGTGAAGAGCAGCGCCAGATTCAGGTCCAACTGCAACCGTGAGCGCAGCCGCCCGACGACCTGCGTGGCGAGCAACGAGTGCCCGCCCAGCTCGAAGAAGTGGTCGTGCCGCGCCACCTGCTCGACGCCCAGCACCTCCTGCCACAGGCCCGCGATGAGGCGCTCCAGCTCGTTGGCGGGGGGCTCCTCGTCTCCGGTGCGGGCCTTGCGAGTGGTGACCTTGGACGGAGTGACGGCGCGCTGGAGCCACGCGGTCAGCCGACGTGACACGTCGCCCGTGGCCACCACCACCGGACCATCCAGGCCGCCCGTGACGACGCGCTGGAAGGCCTCGGTGGCCTCGGCCTCGGTCATCACATACGGCGCGAGCTCTGGCGCTCCCGCGTCGTCAGCGCCAGCCGCGCGCGGCCACGGATCCCACGCCACGCTCATCCAGGGGGTTCCCGAGTCCCGGCTGCGGTGGGCCGCGAACGCGTCCACGAAGAGGTTGGCCGCCGTCGAAGGCGTGTCGTCGAACGGAGACAGCACGGCGGCCGACGCGGAGAACAGCATCACGAAGTCCAGCGCCCGGCCGCGCAGGACGTCCTCCAGCACGTAGGTGCCGCGCACCTTGGCGCGGAAGCGGGCCTCCGTGTCCGGGTTCGTCGTGGAGCGCGGAGGGAGGTCCGCGCAGTGCAGCACCCCGTGGAGCGCGCCGAAGCGCTGGTCCACCTCGGCCAGGACTTCCCGCATCCAGCGCGGCTTGGACACGTCGGCGCTCAGGACGAGCACCTCGGCGCCATGTGACTCCAACTCACGCACGCGCTGGATGAGCAGGCTGGCGTCGTCGTCCTCGCCCTGGGTGGAAATCCAGTCGTCCCAGAGGCGGCGCGGAGGCAGCGGCGTGCGGCCCACCAGCGCCAGCCGCGCCTGCTTCGTGCGCGCCAGATGGCCGGCCAGCAGTAGGCCCACGCGGCCCAGGCCGCCGGTGATGAGGTACACGCCGCGCTCACGCAGCGGTCGCGCGGGGGCAGCCGTCTCCGTCAGCCGGACGGGCGACAGCTCCTGGACCCAGCGGCGTGAACCGCGCAAGGCCACCCGGAAGTCTCGTGCCTCCGTGGCAATCTCGGCGACGAGCTGCTCGGCCAGCGCCGGAGCGCCCTCGGCGCCAGGGAGGAGCACATCGATGCCGCGCGCGGTGATGTGCACCTGTTGCTGCGACAGCACCTGGCAGGGGCCCAGCAGGGGCGCCTTCTCCGGCAGGGCCTCCGCGCGGCCGTCGGGGTCGAGCAGGTGGTTGGAGATGACCTCCAACCGCAGGGGGCGCGCATCCTTCAGTCCGGCAAGCGCTTGTCCCAGGTGGACCACGCTGGAGTAGCCCACCGCCTGCGCGGCCTGGAAGCGCGTGAGCGCGGACTCGCGCTCGTCCCGCGGCGTGAGGCTCCACAGGTGGACGAATATCTCGGGACGGGGTGTCGTGTCCGCCAGCGCGCTCAGCAGCGCGACGTAGTCTCCAGGTGCGCCCGGTGCCACGGTGAAGCGCCGCTCGCCGTCACGGGAGAACGCGGCGCCCGCGGAAACGGTGACGACGTGCTGTCCCGCCTCTTCCAGCCGCGAGACGAGCCGGGAGGCCAGCGGGCCTCCGTCGGTGAACACCACCCAGCACCGAGGTTGGGCGAGCGCGGAGGGCGCCAGCGTGGCCGGAGGCGTGCGCCGCCACGAGGGCAGGTGGAACCAGTCCGCGACGTCGGCCAGCTTGCGGGTGCCCGCGGCCTGTGAGGCCAGCAGCGCGGCGGACCGGTCCATCGGCGCGACCCAGTACCGCTGCCCCTCGAAGGGGTACGTGGGAAGGGAGACTCGCCGGACCGTCTCCGTTCCGTGCACGCCGCTCCAGTCCACCTCCACGCCCGCGAGCCACAGCCGTCCCAGCGCGCTCAGGAACACGGCCTCGTCCGGTTGATCGTCCTTGGGGTGTCGGGCGGAGGGGACGATGGTGCGCGCGCCGGCGGGCTCGCCCTGGAGCCGCGCCACGGCGGTCAGCGACTGCGCGGGGCCCACCTCCAGCAGCACCCGCGACGGGTCCTCCAGCAGCGCCTGCATGCCGTCCCGGAAGCGCACCGCGTGGCGCAGGTGGTCCACCCAGTACTGTGGCCGCGTCACCTCGTCTCCCGTGACGGGCCGGCCGGTGCGGCTGGAGATGTAGGGTCGCTCGGGCGGGCGGAGCGTCAGGCGGGACACGCGCTCGTGGAAGCGCGGCAGGATGCGCTCCAGCATCCGCGAGTGCGCCGCCGCCTCCACGTGCAACTGGCGGTGCTCCACACCCCGCGCCGTCAGCTCCGTCATCAGTCGCTTCACCGCCGCCAGTGGGCCGGAGACCACGCACTGCGCGGGCGCGTTCACCGCCGCGAGGTCCAGCTCCTGGCCTAGCAGCGGCACCACCTCCGCCTCGGGGAGGCTGATGCTCAGCATGGACCCGGCGGGCAGCTCATCCATGAGCTGGCCACGAAGCGCCACCAGCGTCGCCGCGTCCTCCACCGACAGCACCCCGGCGAGGCACGCCGCCGCGTACTCGCCCAGGCTGTGGCCCAGCATCTGCTCCGGCTCCACGCCGCATGAGCGCCACAGCCGCGCCAGGGCGTACTCGGTCAGGAAGATGGCGGGCAGCGCGAGCGTGTTGCGGGAGAGCCCCGGCACCTCCTGAAGGGGCTCCTGATAGAGCACCGTGCGCAGGTCCACGCCCAGGTGCCGGTGCAGGACGCTGGCGACCTCGTCGGCGGCCTCTCGGAAGACGGGCTCCGTGCGGTACAGGCCCGCGCCCATGCCCAGGTGGTGGGTGCCGCCCCCAGGAAAGAGGAACGCCACGGGGCGGCCTCGCGACTCCTGCTTCAGCGTGGCCAGCCGCTCTGGCTCTTCGCCGCGCAGCACGCGGAGGGCGTGCTCCCGGTCCTTCACCACGGCGACGCGGCGGTGCTGGAAGGCCTGCCGCCCCACTTGCAGCGTGTAGGCCACATCCTTCAGCGCCAGCTCCGGGTGCTGCTCCAGGTGGGTGGCCAGCGCCTCCGTCGCGACATCCAGGGCGCTCTGCGTCTTCGCCGACAGCGGCAGCACGTACCACGGACGGGCATCCGCGGTGGACGCCACGGCTGGGGCCTCCTCCAGGATGAGGTGCGCGTTGGTGCCACCAATGCCGAAGGCGCTGACGCCGGCTCGGCGCGGGGAGGGGCCCGGCGCCCAGTCCCGCAGGGTCGCGTTGACGAAGAAGGGACTGGCGGCGAAGTCAATCTGCGGGTTGGGCGCCTGGAAGTGCAGCGTGGGCGGCAGCTTCCGGTGCTTCAGCGCGAGCACCGTCTTGATGAGGCTGGCGATGCCGGACGCGGCATCCAGGTGCCCGATGTTGGGCTTCACCGAGCCGAGCGCGCAGAAGCCCGTGTCCTTCGTGCTCGTCCTGAAGGCGCGGGTGAGCGCGCGCACCTCGATGGGGTCTCCCAACTGCGTCCCCGTGCCATGGGCCTCCACGTAGCTGATGCTCCGCGCGTCCACCTCCGCGGTCAGCAGCGCGTCGCGGATGACGCGTGACTGGCCCTGGACGCTGGGCGCGTTGAAGCTGGCCTTCTGCGCGCCGTCGTTGTTGATGGCCGACCCGCGGATGACGGCGTGAATGGTGTCACCGTCGTTGAGCGCGTCCTCCAGGCGCTTGAGCACCACCAGCCCCGCGCCGTTGCCGAAGAGGGTGCCCTGCGCCTGCGCATCAAAGGCGCGGCAGCGTCCGTCTGGAGATGCAACACCACCAAATTGATACAGGTAGCCGGTGCGTTGGGGCGACTGGATGGCCACACCGCCCGCCAGGGCCATGCGGCATTCGCCCGCCAGGAGCGCCTGGGAGGCCAGGTGCACCGCCACCAGCGAGGTGGAGCAGGCGGTATGCAGCGAATAGGCCGGGCCCTTCAGGTTGAGCCGGTGGGCCACCCGCGTGCTGAGGAAGGCCAGGTCGTTGCCGAGCCCCACCTCGAACGCGCCGAGCATCCCCAGCGCGGCCGGGTTGGAGAAGAGGTTGAAGATGTATGTGTTGGTGCGGGCACCCGCGTAGACGCCAATGTGCTCCCGGTAGCGCTCGGGGTCGTAGCCCGCGTCTTCCAACGCCGCCCAGGCGCACTCCAGGAAGACGCGCTGCTGCGGATCCATCACCTCGGCTTCCTTGGGCGTGATGCCGAAGAAGGCCGCGTCGAACAGGTCCGCGCCCTCGATGGGGGCCGCCGCGCGCACGTACTCCGGTGACTTGCGCAGCGCCGGGTCCTCCATGACGGAGGGCTCCAGCTCCGACTCCTGGAGGAAGGTGATGGACTCGACGCCGTCCCGAAGGTTCCGCCAGTACGCCTCGGCGTTACAGGCCCCGGGAAGGCGGCACGCCATCCCGATGATTGCAATCTCCAGCCCGTTCCAGCGGGTGTCGCCAGCCATGATTTCGTGAGTCGCCAAAGTGCTGACAGTAAAGCAGCTTTAAAAGTGAAAGTCGCTTCATCTGGTAAAACTTATAAGAAGCACAAAATAACTTTTACAAGGTAACTGAGATAAGCTGCTATCGCTGGGATACGGCTGGGGTTGCCACGGCAGGCAATGCCATACGGGTACCAGGCAGGGGTAGACAATCATGGGTCGTCACACCCGGTATGAGGGGGACGCGAGCCTCGCGGTCGCCATTGTCGGCATGGCCGCCCGCGTGCCCGGCGCCGAAGACGTGCAAGCCTTCTGGCGCCTGCTGCGTGAGGGCAGGGAAGCCATTACGTTCTTTACCAGTGAGGCGATGAAGGCCTTGGGCGTGGAGCCCGGCTGGCTCGCCAATCCCCACTTCGTACGGGCCGCGCCCGTCCTGGAGCGGCCGGGCCGCTTCGACGCGGCGCTGTTCGGGTACGCGCCGCGCGAGGCGGAGCTGCTGGACCCGCAGCATCGCATCCTCCTGGAGTGTGCCTGGTCGGCGCTGGAGCAGGCGGGCTACGCCCCAGGCAGGCTGGAAGTTTCCACTGGCGTCTTCGCGGGCTCCAGCCTGAGCAGCTACCTTTTGTTCAACCTGCTCTCGCGGGCGGAGTTCCAGCAGGCCGAGGACACGTTCCCGGCCATGGTAGGCAACGACAAGGACTTCCTCGCCACGCGCGTGGCCTACCACTTCAATCTCAAGGGGCCCGCCCTCACCGTGCAGACGGGGTGCTCCACGTCGCTGGTGGCCACGCACCTCGCCTGTCAAGCACTGCTGGGCTACCAGTGCGACGTGGCGCTCGCGGGCGGCGTGTCCGTGCACATGCCCCAGCGCGCGGGCTACCACTATCAGGACGGCGGCATCTCCTCGCCGGACGGGCACTGCCGCGCGTTCGACGCCAGGGGGCAGGGCACGCTCTTCGGCAGCGGCGCGGGCGTGGTGGTGCTCAAGCGCCTGGAGGACGCGCTCAACGACGGTGACACCATCCACGCTGTCATTCGCGGGTCGGCCATCAACAACGATGGCGCGCTGAAGGTGGGCTTCACCGCCCCCGGCGTCGAGGGACAGGCGGAGGTCATCGCTCGCGCCCAGGCCGTGGCGGAGGTGTCCCCGGAGTCCATCTCCTACGTGGAGGCGCATGGCACCGCCACGCCGCTGGGAGACCCGGTGGAGGTGCAAGCCCTCTCGGAGGCCTTCCGCGCGGGGACGGACAAGCGCGGCTTCTGTGGGCTGGGCTCGGTGAAGACCAACGTGGGTCACCTGGACGCGGCGGCGGGAGTCACCGGCCTGCTGAAGACGGTGCTCGCCTTGGAGCATGGCGAGCTTCCGCCCAGCCTCCACTACGAGCAGCCCAACCCGCGCATCGACTTCGCGAGCAGCCCCTTCTACGTCAACGCCACGCTCAAGCCGTGGCCGGAAGGGGAGACACCTCGGCGCGCGGGGGTGAGCTCGTTTGGAATTGGTGGCACCAACGCGCACGTCATCCTGGAGGAAGCGCCCGTCACGCTCGCGGGGGACGCGGCGCGCCCGTGGCAGCTCCTGGTCCTGTCCGCGAAGACGCCCTCGGCGCTGGAGTCCCAGACGGCCGCGCTGCTGGCGCACCTCAAGGCCCACCCGGAGCAGCAGCTCGCGGACGTGGCCTGGACGCTCCAGGTGGGGCGCAAGCCCATGGAGCTCCGCCGGGTGGTGGTCTGTGAAGACAGGGCAAGCGCCGTGGCGGCGCTGGAGTCCAGGGATCCGCAGCGCATCTTCACCCTGGCCCCGGGCAACGGCACGCCGTCGGCCGTGTTCATGTTCCCCGGCGGTGGCGCGCAGTACCCGGACATGGGCCGTGGCCTCTACGCCTCCGAGCAGGTGTTCCGCGAGGCCGTGGACCGCTGCTGCGAGCTCCTGATGCCACGGCTGGGGTTCGACCTGCGGCCCGTCATGTACCCGGACGCGACGAAGGCCGCGGAGGCCGTGCAGCGCCTCAAGCGCACCTCGCTGGCGCTGCCCGCGCTCTTCACCGTGGAATATGCGCTGGCGCGGTTGTGGCAATCCTGGGGCGTGAAGCCGGAGGCGCTCATCGGCCACAGCCTGGGCGAGTACGCCGCGGCCTGCCTCGCGGGCATCTTCTCGCTGGAGGACGCCCTGGCGCTGGTGGTGCTGCGCGGCCAGCTCTTCGAGGAGCTGCCAGGCGGCGGCATGCTCAGCGTCCCGTTGCCCGAAGCGGAGCTTCGTCCGTTGCTGGGGGCCTCGCTGTCCATCGCCGCGATGAACGGGCCCGCCCAATGCGCGGTGGCTGGAACGGTGGAGGCCGTGGAGGCGTTGGCCGCGGAGCTGACGAACCGCGAGGTGGAGTTCCGTCACATCCCCATCGATGTGGCGGCGCACTCGCACCTGGTGGAGCCCATCCTCGCGCGCTTCCAGTCCTTCGTGGGGACCCTGACGCGCAATGCCCCCACGCTGCCCCTTGTCTCCAACGTCACGGGCACGTGGATGACGCCCGAGGAGGCGGTGGACCCGGCGTACTGGACGCGGCACCTGCGGCAGACGGTGCGGTTTGGGGACGGCATCCGCACGCTGGCCACGCAGCCTGGCCGCGTCTACCTGGAGGTCGGTCCGGGCCGCACGCTGGGGACGCTGGCGCGCCTGCAGCTCAACGGGCCCAAGGCCCCCTCGGTGCTCTCCTCGCTGCGTCACCCTCAGGACCCGGTGCCGGATGACGCGTTCCTCACCACCACCGTCGGCCGGCTCTGGGCGGCGGGCGTGGAGGTGGACTGGCGCGCGGTGCACGGCGGCGCCCGGCGGCTGCGCGTGCCGCTCCCGACCTATCCCTTCGAGGGGCAGGAGTACTGGCTGGCGCCGGAGGCGTCCTCCTCGCGTCGCAAGGGGCTCGCGCGCAAGAGCGCGGACGTGGCCGGCTGGTTCTATCTGCCCTCGTGGCAGCGCGCGCCGTTGCTGCCCAAGGCGGGGCCGGTGACGCCGCGCGGATGGATGGTCTACCAGGACGCGGGGGGCCTGGGGGCGGCCCTGGCGGAGCGGCTGGAGCGCCTGGGCCACGGCGTCGTCCGCGTGACGCCCGGCCCCGGTTTTCGTCAGGTGTCGGAGCGCGAGTTCACCGTGGATGGGCGAGCGCGTGAGGACCACGCCCGGTTGCTGAGCGCGTTGAAGGCTGGGGACTTCAACGTGGAGCGCGTGGTGTACCTCTGGAGCCTTGATGGGTCCGGGCCGGACTTCGACGAGGCCCAGGCGCGCGGCTTCCTGGGCGTGCTGCGGCTGGCGCAAGCCCTGTCTGGAGCGGAGCTGCCCGGGCTGGTGGAGTTGACGGTGGTGGGGCGCGAAGCGCTGGAGGTGGAGAGCGCAGATGCGGTGGCTCCGGAGCGCGCCACGCTGCCGGCGCTGTGCAAGGTGATTCCGCAAGAGCTGGACACCCTGGCGTGCCGCTACGTGGACGTCCGCGCGCCGTCGGTGGACGCCTTGGTGCGGGAGGTGACGTCGGACGCCTCGGAGCCGGTGGTGGCCTGGCGTGGCCCACACCGGCAGGTGCAGGCGTACGAGCCGCTGCGCATCGAAGCGGACACGCCGGTGTCCTGGCCCCTCAAGCAGCGCGGCGTCTATCTCATCACGGGCGGGCTGGGCGGCGTGGGCCTGCGGATGGCGGACTCCCTGGCGCGCACGAAGCAGGCGCGGCTGGTCCTGGTGGGGCGCTCTGGCGCGGAGCAGGACGCGGACGGCCGCCGTCAACGCGCGGTGCGGGCGCTGGAGGCCGCCGGCGCGGAGGTGCTGGTGGCGCGCGCGGACGTGGCGGATGAGGCGCAGTTGCGCGCGGTGCTGGCGGAGGTGGAGGCCCGCTTCGGCGCGCTGGATGGGGTCATCCACGCGGCGGGGCTCGCGGGCGACGGCGCGGTGGCGTTGCTGGGCGCCATGGAGCCGGAGACGTGCGCGCCGCACTTCCGGGCGAAGGTGCATGGCACCTACGCGCTGGACCGCGCGCTGGCGGGCCGCACGTTGGATTTCGTGCTGCTGGTGTCCTCCAACGCCACGGCGCTGGGCGGGCTGGGGC